>CAZJCN010000128.1:5632-7484 GCA_964544195.1 uncultured Phycisphaeraceae bacterium
GCCTTGGCGTAACTGGGACCGGCTTCAGCCGGGGCGCCGCGTTCGGTCAAAGGCAGCACCGTCAGCGTGGCTTCCTGGCCGACGGCACTGTTATCAAAGTCATATCGGCCCCGTTCGTCACGGACGTGCCAAGGATTGACCTCGATGCCGATCACCACCGCGGGCAACGTGGCATCGCCCACCCCGGCCGGGTCCAGCGTCATCCCCATCTCATGCAGGTCAGGGAACACCCGGTCACTGTCTTGAGCATACCGACCGAGAGATTGCCGAAGATCCTCTTTCGTCCACTGAAGCGTCTGTTCGTAGGGCACGATCTTCGTGAACGTCGGGGGGTCGATCCCCATCAGGTTCACGCCCCGGGTCTGCCCGTACAGGTTGATCATCCCGAAAGCCGACACCACCTGCGTCACCGCTTCCACTTCTGGCAGGGCTTCGAGCCGTGCCATCAGGTCTTCGTAATAGGCGAAGCCGGTCAGCGACGAGGAGATCACGCTCACGTCGCCGGTCAGTTGCCGGGCCGAATCGCGCAGCATGTCCAGGAACCCGCCCATCACACTGATCACGATGATGACCATCGCGGTACACAGCATCACAGCCAATGCGGCAAACATCGGCCCAAGCTTGCGTCGCAGGTATTTCAGGATGAGCGCGAGTTTGTACATGGATATCAGGAAGCGCCGCCAATACGGACACGGGGATTACGGTGCCCAGATCATAATCAGACCTGACCCGGATCGGTAATTTCCGCTTTCCTGTTTTCCTGCTTCCCGGCTTTGTCCTCCGGACGCATCAGCGGGAAAAGGATCACGTCGCGGATGCTCCGTTGGCCGGTCAACAACATCACGAGCCGGTCAATCCCCAGCCCAAGCCCGCCTGCGGGCGGCATCCCGACACGCAACGCTTCCACAAAATCCTCGTCCAGTGACCGGAAGGTGTTTTCCTCGTCATCAGCGCCAGCCAACTGCTCGGTGAACTTGGCCAATTGGATATCGGGGTCGTTCAACTCCGTATAAGCCGGGCCGATCTCCATCTCCCCGATAAACAGGTCCCACCGCTCGCACAGATCGGGATTATCTTTTCGAGGACGGGTCAGCGGGCTGATGACACTGGGGTAATCCATCACGAAGGTCGGCTGAACCAGCCCGCCCTCGGCGGTTTCCTCGAACACCTCGTTCACCACCAGCCAATCGTCCTTGCCCTGCTCCTTCAGGCCGAGGGACCGGGCCTTGTCACGGACTTTGGCGAAATCGGTCATCGGGAAGCCGTTGGCCCGCTCGAATAGTTCCGCATAGGTCACCCGTGAGAACGGCTTGTTGTAGTCGATCGCAATGCCGTTCCACTCGATCACGCCGCTTGGCTCGATAGTCAACGCCAGGTGACGGATCAGCGATTCGGTCAGGTCCATCATCGTCAGGTAATCGCCGAAGGCCTCGTACACCTCCATCGAGGTGAACTCGGGATTGTGCGACCGGTCCACGCCCTCGTTGCGGAAGTTACGATTGATTTCGTAAACCCTGGGCAGTCCGCCGACGAGCAGACGTTTGAGATACAGCTCCGGGGCGATCCGCAGAAACAGCGGAATGTCCAGCGCGTTGTGATGGGTGATGAACGGCCGGGCGGCGGCTCCCCCCGCGATCGGTTGGAGCATCGGGGTTTCGACTTCCAAAAAGCCTCGGTCATCCATGAACCGCCGGATCTCGCTGACGATTCTCGACCGTTTCTGGAACGTGTCGATCACCGTCGGGTTAGCGTACATATCCACGTAACGCTTGCGGTAGCGCAGTTCCGGGTCCTGCAGGCCGTGATACTTGCCGGGGGGCAGGGCCAGGCTTTTGACCGCCACCGTGAAGGC
>CAZJCN010000129.1:0-7435 GCA_964544195.1 uncultured Phycisphaeraceae bacterium
AATGAGCCTTGAGCAGCTCGAAACGCAATACCGCCGGATCGACCGGCCGACCGGTCACCTTCCCTTCCAGCACGTCCCGAACCGTGTAGAAGTTCCCCTTGGACTTGCTCATCTTTTCGCCTTCGACCAGCAGGAAGCGCGTATGCATCCAGAACCGGGCGAACAGTGGCTGACCGGTCGTGCAGCAGGACTGGGCGATTTCACATTCGTGGTGCGGAAAGATGTTGTCCTCACCGCCGGTGTGGATGTCGATGACATCCCGGCCGAGGGTGGCTCGCGCCATGGCGGAGCACTCGATGTGCCAGCCGGGATAGCCCACGCCCCACGGCGATTCCCACTTCATGATGTGGCTGGGGTCCGGCTTCCATAACAGAAAATCAGCGGGGTGACGCTTGCGGGCCTGATGGTCGTCCAGAACCCGGCCACCGGCTCCGCCGCGGAGCTGATCCAACGTGTTGCCGGACAGTCGCCCATATTCCGGGAAGCTCTGCACGCTGAAATATACCGCCCCGTCCTCGGCGACATACGCATGTCCCTTTTCGATCAGTGTCCGGATCATCGGGATCATGCTCTTAACCACATGCTCGGTCGCCCGCGGCATATGGTCCGGGTATTCATCCGCGATCTTCAGCTTCAACTGCCGGGCGTCGTCAAGAAAAGCTTGTGTGAAGTATTCGGCTACGGCATACGGGTCGTCCGGGTTATCCACCAGAGCCACGCCCTGCTTCTTGGATTCCTTGAGGCGCTTGGCCGCCGCCTGCATCTTGTCTTCCCCCCCACCGTCGGCCAGCTGATCCTCCGTCATGTGCCCGACGTCGGTGATATTCATCACCTGCGTGACGTCGTATCCGACCAGCTCCAGAAACCGGCGCAGCACATCCGCGAAGACGAACGCACGGAAGTTGCCGATATGAGCGTAATCGTAGACCGTCGGCCCGCAGTTATACATCGCGACCCGGCCCGGCTCGAAAGGCTCGAAAGGTTCAACCCGGTGCGTCAGCGTATTGTAAAACCGGATATCCATGGGCGGGAGAGTTTAGCCGCCATCCGTCGATTGTGAAAGCCAACATCTGCCCGGCTAGGCGTCCGTCTCGGGTGGCGCGGTGATCGGTTCCGGAAGCTCGATCTGGACCCGAACCACCCGTGTACGCTCCGCTTCGAGCACGGTGAAACGCATCCCTTCATATTCAAAGCTCTCACCCGCCTTGGGGATATGTCCCAATGTGGCAAACACAAACCCGCCGACCGTGTCGTAGTCTTCGTCCTCAGGGAGTTCGAGATTTAACTCATCATTCAGATCGTCGATCTGCACGCGGGCATCCACCCGTAGCGTTGTCTCATCCACCCGCTCGATCTGGGGTGTTTTTTCCTCGTGTTCATACTCGTCCTGAATCTCGCCGACCAATTCTTCGAGGATGTCTTCAATGGTGACCAGCCCCGCGGTTCCCCCGTATTCATCCAACACCACCGCGATGTGTACTTTGCGGGCCTTGAATTCGGCGAGGAGTTCGCCCACGTTCTTGCTCTCCGGCACCATCAGCGCTTCGCGGAGGACCGACCGGAGGTTGAAGTCATCCCCATCACCCAGGAAGCGGATCAGATCCTTGGCGTAGAGGATGCCAAGGATGTTGTCGATGTTTTCCTCATACACCGGGATTCGGCTGTGGCCGTGGGTCAGGATCGCCTCCCGGACCTGTTCGAGCGTCGCGTGAACCTCGATGGCTTTGATGTCGGTACGCGGGGTCATGATCTGCTCGGCCTGGGTCTCCGACAGGTCGAATACCGCCTCAAGCATTTCTTTCTGGGCCTCATCGACATCGCCGCCGTCTTCGTGCCCCTCGACGACTGAAAGCACTTCGTCCGACAGATCGCTTTCGTCGTCGTCACCAAGGTCGGCTCCGGAGATTCGGCGGACGATCGGGTCGAAAAGGTGCAGGAACCAGACAATCGGCTTGAGGACAGCAAAGATTATGTTCAGAACCGGCATCGACAACGCAATCAGCCCTTCACGCTGATACCGGGCCCAACTGGTCGGGATGGCTACGGAAAAGACACTCACCACCGCACCGGCGATAAGGAAAGCTGCGGCATAAATCTGTATACGCGACCATCCGATCAGTCGGTGTTCACATTCATAAAGGATCGCCAGCAGGACAATCAGGTTCACCGCGGTCCGAACCGTGCCTGTTGCCAACATCAGTAACGGCAGACGCTGATAGAACGTCGCCAGCTTGTCTTGCGACAGTTTAGAGCCGACCCGGTCCGACAAACGCTTGCGGGACAATGTCTTCAATGCGATGTGACACGCAGAAAAGTAACAGGCCAACAAGCATCCGACAATGGCGATCCCGATCGCGAGATTCACGTTGCAGTCCGTCCGTCCCCTGCGTCACAGGTGTGTCAGCCCTTCCCGGCACACCGTATCCAAGCCGACCCGCGTCAGGGGAACGCCGGCGGCTTTAACGTTGATCTCAGTCGCTGTTAAACACCGTACCAAACCCGGCACGGGTCAATAATTCATCTTCCATTCGGTGCATCCGCTCGTAACCCGAATCGGTGTGATCATCTTCACCCAGCAGATGTAAAAAGCCGTGAACTGCATAGAGCAGCAGTTCAAGGCGGGTATCGTGTCCCCGCCTGTCAGCCTGCCGGCGGGCTTCATCCATACACAGCACCAAGTCGCCCTCAATCGGGCCCTGCTGATCTTCACGCATATCAAACGTGATCACGTCGGTCGTGGTGGGATCGCCGAGGTACTGGTCATGCAGCTCACTCATCTGTGCGTCATCCACGACCACCAGCCCCAATCGTGCCTCGGTCACCCCGGCCAAACGGAGAATCCTGCCAAGCTGTGACTCCAGCCAGCCCGCAGCCGGGGGTTCACAGTCATCCACCGCCATCTCCATAGTGACAGAGATAGGATCGGGATCAGGATGTGAGGTGGGTTCCAGCGGGTCGGGGTCGGAGGACCCGCCGGGGTCTTCGGCTTGGGAGGCCGAGGACTCCTGTTCCGGCTGTAAACCGGAGTGTCCGCCTGCTGGGGATTGGGATATTTTCGACATCATCGATGACACCTTGGGCCTTATAAACAGACCGCACATGGCATTTTAGCCCGTAGCCCCTGTCCCGACAAGGATATATAGAGCTTCCCCGGACGGACATGTGGACTTTCATGCTTAGACTTTTGGGCGTTTACAGCCTTTACGCTTGACCATCCGCAGACAGTTGCCGCAGTCGTTATAAGAAACCTCGGTCATATAAGACTCGATCAGCATGACACCACGGCCATGCGGGGAGGTCAGGTTTTCGGGCAAGGTCGGGTCCGGCAGATCGTCCGGACAGAAGCCACAACCTTCGTCCTGAACGGTGATGCACATGGCGTCATCGTGAACGTCATATTCGATGCTGACGTTTTTGGATTCGTCATTCTGATTGCCATGGACGATGGCGTTTGTGACCGCCTCATCGAGAGCTAGCCGAATGGCAAACAGTTCCTCTTGGCCGAAGCCGTGCTGTCGCGCCAGATCAAGCACGGCCTGCTCGACCGTCGGCAGTTCGGTCAGCTTGCTTGGGATCACGAGTTTTGGCATCGGTACCTGGCTTTTGCCGGCCCGGTCACGGCGGCATGAATCAAACACGGCCCGGGCAATCACATGCCCGGACAGATCTGGTTTTACTTGAAGCTCGCTAACGCCTGGTCAGCATCTTCGTAAATCTGAAACAGCTTGTTCAGCTTGGTAATAACGAAAACTTCATAAATCTGCGGATCGATGTTGCACAATCGCAACTGCCCGCTCTTGCTGCGGACCTTATTATTGATCGTGATCAGTGTCCCCAATGCGGCGGAGGACAGGTGCTCGACGCCGGAGAAATCGATCAAGAGCTTGGGGTTCTCGTGTCCCTCGATCAGTTGGGAAATCTCGTCGCCGATCTGCTGGATGTTGGCTTCTTCAAGGATATTGCGATCAAGGAAGCGGACCTTGATCACGCCGTTGTCCTCGCTCACAATCAGGCGGGAATCCTTGGTTGGCATCGACCATCTCCTAATGCAATTGGGGGCGTTTGGAAGTTATCGCTTTCGCCCTTGGGTGTCAAACATTTACAGCTCTTGAGGCTCTCCCGAACACCCTACCGGTGTCATCTTCTCACCCGAACAAACGCTGTTTCCCTATCGGCGAATGTAGGTCATGAACGCCAGCGCCGCGCCCTAAATCGCGTTTCCCGGCACCTCACGATCACGGGCCCGGCGGGGCGTGCTCATCAGACTTCGGGGCGTGCTGGATCGACCACAAGGCCGCATATTTCAACTGAGTGCTGACCGCCGCCTTCTGGGCGATCAGCAGCCCGAAGGTACCATCCAGGAAACCCCGTTTCAGGACGTAGAATTTTATAAAAGCCAGCCACGGCCGTAGTACCAAGTCCCATGCCCGGGCTCGCTTGCCTCGATCATACATCTGCTGGGCCACCATCATCAGCCGTTCATCCATGCGTTTGCCGGAAAAATAATCCGAAAACCCGGCCTTGCTGTGCCTCTTGTGCTCGATCCAGCCATGCAGGTTCCGCACCCGGGACGGATCGCTAGGCTGTCGGGTATCATGCAGCACCTCGTCGTCCCAGGTCACCCGTCGGCGGTGGAAGATCCGGGTCAAGCGGTCAGGCCACCACGCCCGGACATATCGCCCAAGGACATAGTTCTTTCGTGGGACCAGCAGAAGATCCAGCCGATCCAGATCGGCCTGTGTCAGCCCCTGCCACTCCCGGGCGAGCTGCGGCGAGCACTCTTCATCGCCGTCCAGAAAAAAAATCCAGTCATGGCTGGCCAGCTCGGCTGCGAATTGCTTCTGTCCCGCATAACCCCGCCAAGGCTCCTCCACATAGCGGTCGGCGTGTTGCCGGGCGATCTCGGCGGTCCGGTCGGTCGATCCGGAGTCCACGACGATCAACTCGTCAGCCCACTTCGCGGACTCGCAGGCCGGGCCGAGGGTGTCTTCGGCGTTGGCACAGCAGATGATGATGGAAATCGGCGGCATCCAACCAGTGTACGTCCCGGCCCAAGTCGGCGACAAACCGGCCTCTGGTCGGCCGGCTTAACGGGCAGACAGCTCCGACTCGATGCTGGTACAATCCCCCCACCACACCACATGCAGGGAGGCATGCCATGAAGACGTCCTACAAGATTTCCCTGATCGCCGCCGCGGCCATTCTCCTGCTGACGGTATTCACATCCATCCGTCCCGATTCCGAGGGCCGGGCCCTGCCAGACGGCGACACCGCCCAGCCTGTTACGCAGACACAAGATCAACGCCCCTCGCTCGTTCGCGCTGACAGAATCCCGACGGATCAGGCCGAGACGACGGGTGCAAACACACCTGAGCCCGTCGCAGCCACCCCCAACGAGTCTACCGATACTCAAGCAGACACACCCCCCCAAGCGGAATTGAATACAGCTTCAACTGCTGCCCGGAAAGAAACGACGGCCCCCCGGGCTTCCGCTTCTCCCGCCGTCCCTGCGACCCCACTCACGAATACCGACAACAGCCAGTCATTCCGGACAGCATCGCTTCGGTCCACATCTATCAGTAAGAAAACCGGCGTGTCCCCGAACGACTTGAACGCCATCCTCGGCCATCCATCCGACAGCGCTTCTGAAAGTCATCAGGATGACACTTCGGATGATGATCGATCCGAACACACCGAGCATCGCACCGCCTCGGCGGTCACGCTCTACACGGTTCAGCCCGGCGACACCTTCAGCAAGATCGCGGCCAAGCACTACGGCGACGAATCTCGTTGGTTTGATATCGCTCAAGCCAACCCGACGGTAGACCCTACCCGCCTTCGTGTCGGACAGACCCTCAAGCTCCCAAGCCCCGATTCACTCAAACAGCATGACGAGCCGATCCCACCGGCGCCCGGGAGTGTGCAGACTTATACCATCCGTCCCGGCGACAGCCTGTCCACGGTCGCGCAGAAGTTCTACGGTGACCCAACTCTCTGGCGGGTGATCTACAACTTCAACCGCGAGAAGATCGGTGACAACCCCAATGCCATTCAGGCCGGCATGGTCCTGAAAGTTCCGCCACGCGTTCGTGGGGCTGAATAAACTTCATCTGGAACGACGCAATCAATGCCGGTTAATACTTTTTTCATGAATACCTGGCACAATCGGCATATTCTTCGCTTGGGATGGGAAAGAGAACATGGCCAGTCTTGACCAGATCTGGCCTTTTTCGGGGTTCATAGGTCCGCGATAACTGAAAATTCTTACTGGACCGGGCAGGTGTCCGAAGTATAATTACACGTGACAAGTGAACACCGCGAATGAGCCTTGGGCACCCGAAACGGTCGAGTGTGGCAGATTTGCTCGAACCTTTAAGAACCCCAAGGGAGCGCCGATCGGGCACGATGGTCAAGCCTCCAACGAGTGGAAGGCCGGGATGATCCGGAGTCGCACCCACCTGAAATTGGGGTTCGAGCAAATACCACGCCGCCCATGGCGAATACGCGGCTACGCTTTCAGGCAGCCCGTCTCTCGGCGGGCTGTTTTTTTTGGCCATTCATGCGTCAGGCCGGACAGCGGGATATAGTGTTGATATGAGCGACGAAGCCAAGCAAAGAGCCAACACCGAACTGATCACTGAGCTGGCCGACCAGCTTGTCGGCAGCTACGGCCCACAAGACCACCTCCAGCACATCAACCAGGCGTTTCTTCCACGGCGGGCTCGAATCATCGAGTTCATCGAGCTGTTGAGAAAGATCGTGTTCCCTGGCTTTTTTGATGAACAGCCCGTCACCCCGGAAAACGTCCGTGACTATATCGGTGAATTGCTGGCCCGCGTTCAGGCGGTGCTGCATGAGCAGGTTCTGCAGGCCATCTGCTACAAGCGGAACATCGGCAAGGGGACCGCGGAGCCGGCCGGCGACGACTGCCGACAGCATGCGCGCGAAATTACCGCGCAGTTTCTCAGAACCATTCCCGAGCTTCGCCGAAAGCTCGCGTTGGACGTCGAGGCCGCATTCGAGGGTGACCCGGCAGCCAGCAGCACGGATGAAGCCATCTTCAGCTATCCGGGCATCGACGCCATCTTCATCCAGCGGGCCGCCCATGAGCTGTTCAAGCTCAAGGTGCCGTTGATCCCAAGGATCATGACCGAAATCGCTCACAGTGAAACCGGAATCGACATCCACCCCGGAGCTGTGATCGGTGATTCCTTCTTCATCGACCACGGGACCGGCGTGGTGATCGGTGAAACCACGGTCATCGGCAACAACGTCAAGATCTACCAGGGTGTGACCTTGGGCGCCCTGTCAACCAAAGGCGGACAGGCGTGGCGGGGCATGAAGCGACACCCCACCATCGAGGACAATGTCACCATCTACCCCAACGCCACGATCCTCGGCGGAGAAACCGTGATCGGGGCCGGCTGCGTGATCA
>CAZJCN010000130.1:0-7307 GCA_964544195.1 uncultured Phycisphaeraceae bacterium
CTGAGCTTCTATAAGGACGGTGGCGATCAGTTTGGCGTCGTGATCGTGGTCGGTTTTGTTCACTTCAGGGCTCCCTTGGCCTTGCGACGGTCCGGTCGGCCGCTTCGGTTGGCCTGGCCGTGGCCGTTGTCTCGAATGTCGGGGAGAGTGTCGAACGCTTTGAGGGCATCGCGGACGAAGGTCTTCGGCTTGGTGGGCTGGTAGCGAGTGCCGGTTTTGAGGATCAGGTCCGGGTGTAGTTGTAGCCACATACGCAAGGCGATCCGCAGGCCGTAGTCGGCGAGGCCTTGGCCGGCGGCTTGTTCTGTGGCACGGTGCCAGTCCGTGAAACCCATGGGCTCGGTGGCCTCGGCTAGGACCTTGGCGGCTAGCTCATAGGTCTGTCTTGTCACTCGGTAGGCGGGCTGTCCCGATGCCCGGGATTCGAGCAGGTAGATCACGTCCCCTATGGCCATCCGGCTGTAAGTCCGTCTGGATTGGGCGGACCTCGGTTTGGGCATGGTTTTGGTACCGGTCTGTGGAGCCACAGCCTTGCGGTAGGCCCCCTCCAGGCGGTCAAGAAGGGTGATTATTTCAAAGATCGCCCCGGCTTCCTCGGGATGACGCTGGCGCATATCAGCGAGCTTAGACCTTATATCAGAAGCATTTACGTGCCAGATGTCAGTCATTTTCCGGGCTCCTGATTATTTTTTCTGCGCGCTCCAGGATTAGAGACACGCTTGGTATTTCCCTGTGGATGTGCTCTTGTGAGCATTTTTCTTTCAATCATGGATAAATCCAGGATTGTTTATGGATATACTATTGCATACATAGGAGAAGTCAACCATGGCCAGTCCGTTAGCTGCAACAACCCAGTCTGCCCCCGTCGAACAGCGCTCGCCCGAACCCGCCAGCCGGGCCCGGTTCCGCCCGGACCCGGTCAAGCTGACCGACAAAGAGATCGAGGCCGCGTTCGGGGACCGGTATGGCCCTGTCATCGGGATCGATGAGGTCAGCGAGATCACCGGCTTGGCCCCCGCCACCATCGCGCGGAAGCTCAGCGAGGGCTGGTGTCGGAACTGTGTCCGGCGCGGCAAGCCGGTCCGGTTTCTGCGCAACCGATTCATCCGTCAGTTTTTTGGGGGAGGCAACGGATGAGGCTTGAAGGTCGTTCAGCCGTCGAAGGAACCAACCCCCGGGTTTACATTGGTCGGCGCGTCTACCGGGCGGCAGACGGGTCGCTGCGGTCCAGCAACAAATACACCGCCGAATACACGATCGGCGGCAAGCAGAAGCAGATTGCCCTTCACACAAACAACCGCCAGGACGCGATCCGACGGGTTTGGGAGCTGCTACCGGGCTTACGGGCCAACAGTGTCGCCCGGTCCAGGATCACGATGGCCGAGGTGTTTGAAGGCTGGCTTTCGGCGTCGCGCAACCGGGGCCTGGTCAAGAAGAGCCTGCGTAAATATGAATATGCTTGGGAGCGTCTGCGAGGTTGGCTGGGCAACAACGGGCACGTCCAGGTCCAGGCGTTCAACGAGCCGACCTACCACGAGTACCGTCGCTATATCGAGGAGGACCTGGACCTCTCACCCAAGTCGGTCTATACCGAACTCAACCTCATCAAGTCGGGTCTGAAGTGGGGGCATAGGGCCGGGCTGATCGAGATCAATCCGGTCGCGCTGATCCCTCTGCGCAAACCCGAGTTGACGCCGCAGCCGGTATTCACGCCAGACCAGCTGGAAACTCTGCTGGCGCATGCCGACCCGGTCCGACGCGGACTGTTCGCGGTGATGGGGCTTGCGGGCTTGCGCGTCGGTGAAGCGGTCGCTTTGAAGTGGAGCGCGGTCACTTGGGGCGGCGGGAAAGGCCCGGATTACATCATCGTGCGAGAGGGCGGTAGCGAGGGGACGACCAAGAACAAGCGGACTCGCCAGGTGCCGATTTGCCCAGAACTCAAGCGGTTCCTGATCGCTGCGCCCGGGCCAAGGGACCCTGCGGCCCTGGTATTCCGGGCCCGGCCATCAAAGCGACATCCCAACGGTGACGGGCCGATCGATCCGAGGCGATTGCTTGTTTCGCTGAAGCGCCTCTGTAAGCGGTGCGGATTCCGTCACCCTGACCAATATAAGAACCACAGCCTCAGGCACACATTCATATCCATGTGTGCTGCGCAGGGGGTTCCCGAGGCGTATGTCCTGGATTGGGTCGGCCATCGGTCCAGCGAGGTGGTCAAGATGTATTTCCACCAGTTCGATCACGTCGCTGCCGATCAGATCAGCAAGATCAACTTCGACGGCTTCCGTAGAGATGCTTCGTAATTTTTTCAGATCGAGGAAGGAGTTGGTGCGAGTGTCACAGAATGTGGAAAGTAGCAACGCGGCAGGCTCGAAGCGTCGAACGGGATCAGAGCAAGATCAAAATGGCTTGGTTCGGCTCAGGCTTGAGCATAGGGGGCTACGGGGCGCGGTTGTTCTGCGTCTGACAGGCCCCAACGACGATCTTCGGCTTGCCCGGGCCATCGAGGGCATCTGCGCGGAACTGGTCCGACGAGCCCTCAATCAGACGGGGGATAACCCATGATTCGTCAACCAAGCAATGAATTGAAAGGCTTACGCTACATCAACTGGGCCCGCTGCTCGACCGGAGGACAGACCGAGACCAGCATCCCAGACCAGATCAATATGCTCAATGGTTTCGGCACGCATCATCAGATGACGCATGTCGGTGACATGATCCTGGAGGGGGTCAGCGGGCTGAGCCCGGTAGGTTATGAAAAAGTCCAGGAGCTGGTCGCCCGGAAACAGGAGCGGAATGACTTCGATGTCCTGCTGATCCACGACTTCAGTCGCCTGACCCGGCGTGGCCCCATCGACGGCGGCAGGATTATCGCTGACTTGCGCGATGTCGGCGTCCGGGTCATTAGTATCAATGACGATATCCCCAACGATGAATTCGGTGAGGTCTACCAGACGTTCAAGCATTTCGCGGCGAACCAGCAGAGCCGGGCGATCTCTCTGGCCGTTACGCGCGGCTCGATGAGCGCTCTGATGAAAGGCCGGCGGGGGCATTCGCAGACCGCCAACTACGGCCTGGACCGCCGCATCATCGGCCCCGACGGCGAGCCCAGGTTCTTGCTGCGCCTCAATGAGGATGGCAGCCAGGACAAGCTGACCCTCGACGGCCAGACCGTCCTGGAAACTTTTGCCCCCAATCCCAAGAAGGGCCCGCCGAACCATTACAAGCTTCAGAAGAACGAAGACTTCGACTACGTCTTAGGAAAACCAGAGCGGGTCGAGGTCGTCAACCGTATCTATCGCCGACACCACCTTGATAACTGGGGGGCGCACCGGATCGCCAAAGAGTTGAATGGCGAGGGAATCCCCTCACCCCAAGGCAAGCGCTGGAGCGCTGAGACCGTCCAGAGGATCTTGATGAACCCCGTTTACCTGGGCGTTGGCATTTCGAACCTAGAAGCGACCGGTCGCTACTTCATACGCTCCGAAGACGGCCCGACACCCGCGAACCGATCACCCGAAGAACTCGCCAGGTACAAGCAGATGCCTCGCCGCCTCCGCCCCGAGAAGGACTGGCGAAAAATCGATCAGCCGGAGGTGCGCGAGTTTTTGGACCATTATATCAGAGAACTCGCCGCCGCAGAACAGGCCGAGCACTACCGACGATTGGCAAGCGGGACGAAAGCAAAGCGCAGGCGCGATCGACATGTGAACTCCCCCTTCTTACTCAAGCACCGTATGTTCGAGTCCACAACGGGTCGACCGATGGTTGGGCATACGTCCAGGCGAGGAGATAAGAGTTGGCGGAGTTACAAGACCAGTGGGGCCTACCGTCCCGGCTCGGACCCCAACATTCCGACAAAAATGATCCCCGCTGATCCTGCTGATCAGATGGCGGTTGGCCTGCTGGGCGTGGTTATTCGTATGGCCCCTGATCTCCGCGATGTCCTACGCCGCCAGATTATCGCCCAACAGGAGATGAAACGTAATGACGGTCGGCGGCTGGATGAATTGACCACCAAGCTGAGTGAACTCAAACGCCAGATCGCTTGGATCATGGATAATGTTTGCCAGATCGGTGAGGACGAGGCGAACATAAAGCTCGCTGCCCTGGCTGAACAGCGGGATCGTATCGACCGTCAGATCGGCGCTATCAACGACGGCGCTGTCCTGAGCGAGGCGGAAACTGATGCGTTGGTTGACATACTGATCGAACAGATCGGCAAGATCCAGAACCTTGTCCGTCAGACGGGAATGCCCGCCGTCCATCGCCTGCTGGACGTCCTGCTGGTCAAAGCGGTCGCCGATGTTGAGCGAAAATGGATTGATTTTGAGTTCCGGCTGCCGCCATGGGCTCTGAAGAACCCTGAAGCGCTCTGCCTGGCGTCAGGTCATGATTACACGACCTGGCGTGAGGCAGGCGCGGACCATGCCGAGGACGGCTTGCTGCTGATGCGATTCAAAGCCTTCCCTTATGGCAAGGGTCGCTGGTTGGCGTTCGGCTAGGTCGAATAGGCGGCATTGTTTAACATTTGGCATCGCATTCGTGATGGCGCAGAGCACGGCGCGCAACACCGAGTCGTATCCAGCACGGTCAACATCTGCGCTACCCTGAAGAAAAATCACGGTAATGACGTTGATGTGCATGTTGTGCTTATCTCCATATCCAGCGTTTCATGAACTATGGAGATGGTCCCGATTTCCTCTCCGCTCCAAGCGAAAAAAAGTCTTCAAATCTAGCGAAAAGGAGCTTGACTCTTCGACCCTGTGATGCTCTCCTGCGGATGACGTTTGTTAATTCGTTATTCGTTAGTAGGAGATCATCATGAAACGAATCAGCGGTAAAGACCTTGTTAAATATCACTTTCCCGAGGCCCGGCGCATCACCGCCAAGCGCCTGCGTCTGGCGGTCGCCAGAGAAGTCGCGGCCGGCTGGCATGCCTGCTATGTCCCTTGCACTAATGCGCCAGATCGTCTGGTCGTGTTCATCCGCGATAGGCATCCGCTCTGTCCGGTGTTCGATGCGGTCCTGACCGCGCCGGACGTGGCGTTGCCGTTGGGACTCGTCGAGCAGCACCTCGGCGCGCGGATCGACACGCTGGTCGCCCGTGACCGACTCAGCACCCACGGCCTGATCATCAAGGAACTGACGCCCGGCACGATCAAGTTCATGGGCGGGTGCCCCAGGCTCGCTCGTGTCGCCAACTTCCCTCGATATGGCATGCCGAATCGTGGTTGGAAGGTCCGACACGTCGTGCCCGCTGTGCTGGGGCTGCCCACATGCCCCCAGAAGCTCCACGACGATCGTCGGCTTCAGACCGCGCTGGTCCTCGACCAGCTGGGGATCAATGGCAACGACATCTGTGAGGGTCGGTCCTGGGTTCATCTGGTGCCCAAGTGGACGATCCGGGACGGGCTGGGCTCAGCCATTGCATGCTAAGGAGGTTGCCATGCAAGATACCAAGTGGATTGAACGGATCATCGGCCAAGTTACCTGCTGTCGATGTCGGCGGACGCTCAAGGACGCCGAGGTCCACGGCATCGGCGTCGCCCGGGGCAGTGCTTGTAAGCAGGCTTATGAAGAGCCACAGGTTCTGGTCATCGCCGAGTGCCTCAACTGTGGCTGGCGCCAGACCCTGCTGGGCGAGTTGCCCAAAGACCCGCAGTTGCAGAGCTACCTGAAGACGTTTATCACTCGGGCCTGGCAACGTCACTTCTTCTCCAAACCTCCGAAAAGAAAGAAAACCAGCGGTAATGCTCTCGACGTGTTTGTGCCGGCCAGGCTTCCCGTGGAATATGTCCCAGACGATCAGTCAGATGCCCAAGCCCCGACGAATATCGTCAGGCCAAGCATCAGTCCGGGCACGCCGCAGAGGCTTATCGATGATGATGAGCAGAAACGGTTCCTGGACCGACTGCATCGAACATCCCTTAAACGCAAGACCAAAAGCTTTCAAAACTGGTTGCGTCGCCTTACGGGGTGACGCGGCCCTTGACCGTCCGGGGCGCGCATTCCGGGGGTGATCTTTGACAAGTGAATAGATGCTTGGGGCAGGCGCAATAAGAAGGAGGTAAGTATGGACCACGTGGATGACCACAACCATGAAGTCCCCGAGAGCGATCTAAGATTTTCATCAGGCCATTGGCGTGGGGTTTGGATTCAGCACGGCTACCACGGGGAAATGGAACTCTGGCTGAAGTTTGCCGGGGGCAGACTGACCGGGATCGGCAGCGACATCGTCGGCGACTTCAACGTGACCGGCGGCTACAACGTCGATCGGGGCACGGTGACGTTCCTGAAGGAGTACATCGGCGCTCACGCCATCGAATATCTGGGCAACGCTGAAGCTGAGCTCCCCGGCCTGCGGGGTGTCTGGAAACTGTGTAACCCGACAGATCGCGGACTCTGGCAAATCTGGCCGGTGGGTTCTGATCCAGAGAGCAACCTCAGCCGACACAGCAAGGCAGGGCTACTTTGCCAGCTTAAAAACCCACTTGTTCTGCTGGAATACTCACTTAAAGGACTGCCCCATACCTTGGCTATTGACCAAGCGTTCTTCGGGGGTTAGATCGAGTTTTGTACCCCTACCCCATATTGGCTCTCCTTCGAAAAGGATAGCAAGATGACCACCAGTAGGATGAATCGATGTATGCACCTGGTCTTTACCAGCCGCCCGTCTTTAGAAAACGGACGAATGCCGTCTTGGGATCGACCCCACACGCCTTCGCCCAAGCTACGAATTCGGCTGGGTCCATTCGACGGTTTGCGGATTCGCAGTTGTGAATCCAGCTTTGGGGCTTCTTAAGCTGCTTTCCAAGCTTTCTCTGGGTTAAGCCAGCCTCTTCTCGTAGCGATCGGAGCAGGGGCGGCAGGTTGCGGTATCCACGGGAATGTTGAGATTTCGTTGACATCGAAACCGGATCATGGGATAATTTCTTGCTGATCCGATTTCAGTGTCAGACTATTGGAGATCATGTCATTCAAGTCAGTCCCGCTTCGGGGCTAAATTCTGGAGAGGAGAAAACGCAATGTTTGGACTTCGTAGGAGATGGATCACATCGTTACTAGCGAATCAGGTGATGCTGCTGACTGTCGTTACAGCAATATTATTCTCTAACCCGGTGTCGGGGGCTGTGATTGAGCTACTTACCAATGGCGACTTCGAGACAGGTAGTACGGCCGGATGGGTCTCCTCTGGTTCTCCTCAATGGACAACCCTCATCGGGCCCACGCCGAAATTCGGCATTGGTGCGGCTGATGGCAGTTACTATGCACTGCCTGGCTTCAGAGCCCCAAGCGATGCTAGG
>CAZJCN010000131.1:0-3285 GCA_964544195.1 uncultured Phycisphaeraceae bacterium
CACCGGCACCCCTCCCGCCGTCGCCACCGCGCGGGCGACACAAGGCCCGATCTGGTACCGACCGGCCGACCACTCCCCCGCCTCCTCGAGGCGGTCCATCGTAACCCCGATCAAAGGTTTCATCCCCGGATTGTACCGGCCTCAAGCCACGATCCCGAACCGGGATCACACCGAAAAACCCGCCCGTTGTTACAATGCACCATCCAGCGAGAACCCAGCCATGCAACACGCTTACCAACAATGTATTGACCCCGACTGCGGCGCAACCTTTGGCGTGGATGAGGTACACCTGACGTGCCCCGCCTGTGCCGAAAAAGGCCGACAGTCCCTGCTCGACATCAAGTACAACTGGCAGCGACCGGACGTCCCCAAGAGCCTCAAGGCCTTCGAACACCGCTGGATGACCAAAGGCGAACACGGCCAAGGGGCGCTGGATTTCTCCGGCGTCTGGCGCTTCCGCGAACTACTCAAGTTCTACGACGACGAAGACCAGATCGTCACCATCGGGGAAGGCCGAACCAACCTTCAGGACGCCCAGCTTTTGGCCCGGCAGATCGGGATCAAGCCCGGCAACCTGTTCCTGCAGTACGAAGGGCTCAACCCGTCCGGCAGCTTCAAGGACAACGGCATGACCGCGGCGTTCACCCACGCCCGCATGGTCGGAGCCAACCGCGTCGCCTGCGCCTCGACCGGCAACACCTCCGCCAGCCTCGCCATGTTCGCCAGCCTGTCGCAGATGACCGGGATCGTCTTCATCGGCTCCGGCAAGATCGCCTACGGCAAACTCAGCCAGGCACTCGACTATGGCGCTCGCACACTCCAGATCACCGGCGACTTCGACGCCTGCCTCCGCCGCGTCCGCCAGATCGCGCAGGACCGACGCGAACTGGGCATCTACCTGATGAACAGCGTCAACCCCTTCCGCCTTGAAGGTCAGAAGGCGATCATGTATCGCATCCTGGAAGCGCTCGACTGGGAAGTCCCCGACTGGATCATCGTCCCCGGCGGCAACCTCGGCAACTGCTCGGCATTCGGCAAAGCCTTCGCCGAACTCAAAGCACTGAACCTCATCGACCGCATCCCACGACTGGCCGTCATCCAGGCCGCCGGCGCGAACCCGCTGTATGAACTGGTCAACAACCGAGGCCTGTCCTGGAACGACGGACGATGGGACCTCGACACCGTCAAGGCCTACTACCGCGAACAGGACGAGGCGGACATCCACGCCAAGACCATCGCCAGCGCCATCGAGATCGGCCGGCCGGTCAACCTCCCCAAGGCGCTGCGGGCGCTGGATATCATGAACGGCGTGGTCCGCCAGGCCGACGATGAAACGATCCTCGAGTACAAGGCGATGGTCGGACGCTACGGCTTCGGCTGCGAGCCCGCCAGCGCCGCCAGTGTCGCCGGCGCGCATCAGCTCATCAAAGAAGGTCTCATCCAGCCCGACCACCGCGTGGTCTGCATCCTCACCGGCCACGTTCTCAAAGACCCCGACGCCACCGTGAAATATCACACCGGCATCGACATGAAAGCCGTGCAGGATTCGGCCCCGCGCCACGAACCCAGGGGCGCCATCGCCAACCGTCCGATCCCCGTCCCCGACGACCTCGAAGCCATCATCGAAGCGATCGGGGCCCCAAGCAAAGACGTCGGCGAACCCGCCGAACACCGCGACAAAGACCCCCTGCGACACCTGCCGGTGTCCGAGTACTAGACCCGCCATTCAAAGTTCAGTTTAGACATACACCCACCACAATTATCGACCAGCCGTATGAGCCAGAAAGCCAAGACCGCCATCACCCCGACACGATCCGAAGACTACCCCCAGTGGTACCAGCAGGTGGTGCGTGCCGCCGACCTGGCCGAGACTTCCCCGGTGCGCGGATGCATGGTGATCAAGCCCTGGGGCTACGCCATCTGGGAAAACATCCAACGCTCGCTCGACAAGCGTTTCAAAGACACCGGCCACCGCAACGCCTACTTCCCGTTGTTCATCCCCAAGAGCTTCCTGGAAAAAGAAGCCGAGCACGTGGAGGGATTCGCCAAGGAGTGCGCGGTCGTCACACACCACCGTCTCGAAGACGATGGGCAAGGCGGCCTCAAGCCCGCCGGCGAACTCGAAGAACCGCTCGTCGTCCGTCCGACCTCGGAGACCATCATCGGCTACAGCTTCGCGAAGTGGATCGAAAGCTACCGCGACCTGCCCCTGCTGATCAATCAGTGGGCGAACGTGGTCCGTTGGGAGATGCGCACACGCCTGTTCCTGCGGACCGCCGAGTTCCTCTGGCAGGAAGGTCACACCGCCCACGCCACGAAGGAAGAAGCGGTCGAAGAAACACGCCGGATGCTCGAGGTCTACGCCGACTTTGCCGAGAACGTCATGGCGATGCCGGTCATCAAGGGTGAAAAAACCCCCGGCGAACGCTTCCCCGGCGCCGTCGATACCTACACCATCGAAGCCATGATGCAGGACCGAAAAGCCCTCCAGGCCGGGACCAGCCACTTCCTCGGCCAAAACTTCGCCAAGGCGCAGGACATCATGTTCCTCGACCAGAACGGCGAGCGCGTTCACGCCTGGACCACCAGCTGGGGCGTTTCGACCCGACTGATCGGCGGCCTGATCATGACCCATGCCGACGACGACGGCCTGATCCTCCCGCCGAAGCTGGCGCCCGCGCATGTCGTCATCATCCCCATCACCTTCAAGGCTGAGAACCCACAGGCGGTGTTGGATTACTGCCGACAGATCCGCGACGAACTGAAAACCCGCACTTTCGACGGCCGACCGATCGAAGTCGAGCTGGACGACCGCGACATCAAGGGCGGCGACAAGCTCTGGTCGTGGATCAAGAAAGGCGTGCCCATCCGCATCGAGGTCGGCCCGCGCGACATGGCGGACGATGCCGTGTTCATGGGACGCCGAGACAAACCGCACAAGGAAAAACAAAGCATCAAGCGCGCCGAGTTCATCGAATCCGTCCCCGGGATCCTGAACGAAATCCAGAGTACGCTGTTTGAACGAGCCAAAGCCTATCGGGCCGAACACACCCGCGTCATCAACGCCAAGGACAAGTTCTACAAATTCTTCACTCCCAAGAACGCGGAGCAGCCCGAAGTCCACGGCGGGTTCGCGGTTTCGCACTGGTGCGGCGACGAGCAGATCGCGGAACAGGTCCAGAAAGACCTGGGGGTCACCATCCGCTGCATCCCACAGCCCGACGCCGACCTGCCCGGCCTCGACGGCCCCGGCAAGTGCATCTTCACCGGCAAAGAAAGCCCCAC
>CAZJCN010000131.1:3385-7297 GCA_964544195.1 uncultured Phycisphaeraceae bacterium
GACCCGTTCACCCACGCTTCGAGGATCGCCAGTTGTTGGCCGACCTCCGGCTTGATCGCGGGCTTCAGCAGGTCACGCAGGTCCGTGATGATCCTGGCCACTTCTGTCTTTTTCCCTTCCTGCCGGAAACGGTACGCGGCCTGAATGAACTGCTCAACGATCCGGTCGTCGGTCGGCGAGATCCCTCGACTGGCCGGCCCCAACACTTTGCGGGCGGTATCAAACGCCTGATCCAATTGGTTCAGTTGAAGGTATGCACGGATCAATCCCCGGCCGAGCCGATCCGTCTGTACGCCGTTCAAACCGGACGACGCGGTCAGGACCGACTGGAAATCATTCAGCGCCGCAGCGGCATCCCCGGCTTCCAGCGCCACCTCACCTCGCGTCAGCAACAGCTCCAGGCGATCACTCGAGGTCAGTGTGTCCACGTTCTCCCGGTCAATGGCGGACGTGAGGATGTCCAGCCGCAAGCGGGGCGACTCTCCGAGCTGGGCCACCTGTCGAACCGTAGTCAGCACCGACTCGGCGGGCACCCTCGACGCCATCGTGACCAGCGCCTGACGCCAGGCCTCGATGCTCCGTTCACGCTGCGGACGGTGAGTCGTCAACACGTTCAGCGTATAGGCGCTGCTGCCCCGACGGATCGCCGCGGCAATCACGATCGGCTCGATGACCGGATCGTTCATGCGGTCGGCCAACCCGTTCAACGGCCGATCCGAGTCCGCCCACGCCTGCGCCGCGGCCTGCTTGATCGCCGGGTCCGGGTGGTCCACCCAGCGGACGATATCCTCCCAGTCATCCTTGTTGCCGACCTTGCCCATCAGCGTGATCACCGGCGGCGCGGGCGGACGCCCGTCTTCCACGTATTTCCGTACCAGCTTGGCCGCACGATTGGCCTGCGACCGGCTCATCAGCCCGGCGTCAAACGCCGACGCCAGCGCGCTGGCCGCATCCGCACGCAAGGACTCGTCGTTCAGAAACTCGATCGCCGGGTCCACCGCCTCACCCTGAGGCAACCGGGCCATCATCCGAAGATAGGCACTCAACACCGAGGGGACCGTTTCGCCTTCACGGCTCAGGATCTGAGAGATCTTCTTCGCCGCAGGTTCGTCGGACAGGTCCCGCAGACGAAGCGCCGCGTCCGCCCGGATCGATGGTACGGGATCATCGAGCCGATCCCGCAACGCCTCTCGCAGCGGTTCTTCAAACGGCTGATCGTCCAGCAGACGCTGACGGATCAGCTCCATCCCCAGACGACGGATCGGTGTCAACGGGTCACGCAGCATATAAACCAACACATCCGGACGGCTCTCCGGCGGGTTGGCCTGATACAACGCCCGCTGAGATTCCAGCAACTTGTCCTCGAGCTGCTGGTCATACGCACGACGCCTGGCCTCGCGTCTTTCAAAGTTCTCCAGCAGATGCTCGGCCCATTCCTTCGCCCACAGCCCCTTGTGCTTCTGCCACCAGTCCTGCCAGGCCTGACGGTCGGCATCGTAATGATCCAATCCGGTCAATACGCCTAATGCCTTGAAGGCGGCCTCCTGAATCGCTTCGGGCTGTCCCGGGTCCGTCAACCCCATCAACACCCCGGCCGTCTGCGTCGTCCGGTGATAACCCAACGCCGAGATGGCCCCGATACGCTTGCCGAGAGATTCCCGCTCATCCTCAGCGATGTCGCGCAGATCACGCACCACGTCGGATTGATCGTACCGCCCAAGCGCCGAGGCCAGGTCACCCTGCATTGATTCGTCCACCTGATCCAACAGCCCCATCAAAGGTCGAGCCAGTTCTTTGGGTGGATCATCCGGCAGCGTGGACACGGCCTGGATCACCGCCCGCCACACCGCACGGTTCTGCTGCGCGGTCAACGCCAGCGTCAGCGCCGCGGTGCTTTCATCGCTGTCAAGATTTAATAACTCGGTCGCCGCGGTCGTCCGTTCCGCCAGGCTCAGCCCCTCGGCGGTCAGACGGGCCCACAACTCGGCCACCTCCGGCGACGCCAACGCCTCCAGCCCGACCTGCCCCCGCGCGGATGCACCCCCAACCGGTGGCAATAAACCCGACATGACAAGCAACACACACAGCAGCACACCGACGCCCGAGCGCATGGTGCCGACCAATGATCTGACACCGGATTCTGCTCGATAAGCCTGCCCGGGGAAACTGTTCACACCGTTATTGTTTGTATTCATGCCCTGACCGATCCGTGAGGGTTAAGAGCCACAGAAAACACCTATTGTACTCCGGCCGAAGACCGACGCGATGACGACCGATAACCCGACCGCCATCTTGTCCCGGCTTAGCCTCTTGCCCGCTTCCGCGACGAAGCCTCTTAGTGCCTATCGGCCCGGTTGATCTTGCCCCGCCCATCTTCAGGCAGTTGCCCCGCATCCGAAGGCATCCCCCGCCTTATCAGACGCTCAACCCCCCGTCCGGGTTCGACATCCGGTCAGCTCCGGCTAACATGACCGACAATCCGCTATGAAAACAACCGGAATACTGACGATCCAACACCATGATTGACCTCAAAGACCTCCGCGCCAATCCCGACAAGTACCGCCGGGGCATGACCCAGAAGGGGTATCCGGAAAGCCTGCTGGATGAGCTCTTGGAGACCGACGCCCAGCTCCGCCCGCTGATCACCCGCCGGGAACAACTCACCGCGGAGAAAAACCAGATCGGCAAGCAGATCGGCCAACTCGCCGGCCGACTCAAAAAAGCGTCCGAAGCTGAAAAGCAGGACCTTCAGCAGCAGATGCAGCAGCTCAAAGCCCGTCCTGAACAGATCAAGCAGGAGGAGGCCAAACTCGCCGACCAGATCGAACAACTGCAAGCCAAACGTGATGCCCTGTGGCTGCGCATCCCCCAGCCCGCCGACCCGGACGTCCCCGTCGGGCAGTCCGCCGAGGACAACGTTGAGCTGAAACGCTGGAACCCCGACTGGTTCGACCCCGCCAAGAGCTTCCGGGACAACAAGGGTTTCGATCCGAAAACACATATCGAGCTGGGTCGTGATCTGAACCTGTTCGATTTCGAGCGTGGGGTGAAGATGGCCGGTAGCCGAAGCTACGTCCTCACCGGCGACGGCATGCGCCTGCATCAGGCCATCCTACGCTTCGCCTTCGACTTCATGGTTAACGAAAACGGCTTCACCCCACTGAGTGTGCCGGTGATCGTCCGTGATGAATGCATGGTCGGTACCGGGTTCTTCCCCGACGGCAAGGACCAGGCCTACGAAATCAAGGAAACCGATCGCGGCGGCGGACACGACCTCTACCTCACCGGCACGGGCGAGGTCGGCTTGATGGCCTACCACCAGAACGAGGTGCTCGACTTCGACCGCCTGCCCCTTTGCTACACCACCGTCAGCACCTGTTTCCGAAGGGAAGCCGGCGCCGCCGGGAAAGACACCGCGGGCTTGTACCGCGTCCACCAGTTCGACAAGGTCGAGCAGGTCGTGATCTGTCGCGCCGACGAACAGGAATCCCGCGACTGGCACCGGAAAATGATGGGCTTTGTTGAGACGCTGCTCCAACGGCTTGAGCTGCCCTACCGCCTGCTGCAATGCTGCACCGCCGACCTCGGACCCAAGAACGCCGACATGATCGACATCGAATCCTGGATGCCCGGCCGAGGTCCGGAAGATGACAACGGACGCCCCACCGGGGCCTACGGCGAAACCCACTCCGCCAGCCGGCTCTACGACTACCAGTGCCGTCGCCTCAACCTTCGCTACCGCGACCCGGACACCAAAAAGCCCGTCATCTGCCACAGCCTCAACAACACCGTCGCCGCCAGCCCCCGCCTGATGATCCCCATCCTCGAGATGTACCAGAACGCTGACGGCTCCGTCACCATCCCCACAGCGCTGCGCCCGTATATGAACGGCATGGAAAAGATCGGCTGACC
>CAZJCN010000132.1:0-7241 GCA_964544195.1 uncultured Phycisphaeraceae bacterium
TCCGTGAACCGGACCTTGTCTTTTTCAAAGTCGAAATCATTGAGGTTGCTCAGCAGGAACCGGATCGTGTTGCGGACCTTGCGGTATTCCTCGCCGGCGAGACGGAAGTATTCGCTGTCAACCTTGATGTCGTTGTCGGTGTTGAGACTGCTGACCCACCATCGGCAGACGTCGGCTCCGTGATCTTTCAACAGTTCATCGACGTCCAGCGCGTTGCCGCCGGACTTGGACATCTTCCGCCCTTCACGGTCGACCATGAACCCGTGAGTAAGGACGTTCTTAAAAGGGGCCTTGCCCGTCACGCCGAGGCTCGGCAGCAGCGAGAGCTGGAACCAGCCGCGGTGTTGATCGGACCCCTCCAGGTACAGGTCGGTCGGGTGCCAGTCGTTGCCGAAGCGTTGTCGGATGACCGCGTTCCACGATGAGCCGGACTCGAACCAGACGTCGAAGATGTCTTTCGACGGGACGAGGTCGCCCAGGTTGATATCGTTGTTTTTCAACCATTCGGGAGCATGGGGGTCGGCCTGCGGGTCGTAGTATTGCAACAGCTCGTCCGCGCCGGCGAGGAACCAGGCGTCGCTACCTTTTTCGCGGAAGAGCTTGGCCACCGCTCGCACACTCGCTTCGGTCAGTAAAGGTTCACCCTGAACCCCCTCGGGCGGATAGAACGCGGGGATCGGCAGGCCCCAGGCACGCTGTCGGCTCAGGCACCAGTCGGGGCGCGACTCAAGCATGCCGCGCATCCGGTTCCTGCCCCAGGTCGGGAAAAACTGTACGTCTTTTTCGGTCACGTCCAACGCGCGTTGTCGAAGTGACGCGGTTTGGCCGTCCAACTCGAACGGCTTGTTGACGTCGACAAACCACTGCTCGGTGGCCCGGAAGATGACCGGGCTCTTGCCGCGCCAGTCGTGCGGGTAGCTGTGGGTGAACTTTTCTTCATGGAACAGGTGGCCGGACTCGCGGAGTCGTTCGACCACCAGCTCGTTGGCTTTCCAGACACTGACGCCGCGCAGCCAGTCGGGGGCGGTGTCGTCGAACGTGCCGTCGGCTTTGACCGGGCAGTAGATTTCCAGCCCTTCACGAAGGCCGGTCTGATAGTCCTCGACGCCGTGCCCCGGAGCGGTGTGGACCAGCCCCGTGCCGTCCTCGAGTGTGACGTAGTCGGCGGCGACCACTTTACCGACGCGATCGATGAACGGGTGCCGGTATTCCATCCCGACGAGGTCGGCGCCCTTGCAGGTCTTGATGGGAACGGCTTCCTTGCGAAGCACCTTCTGCGCCAGTTCGACCGCGATAATCACACGTTGGCCGTCGACCTCGTATTCGCCGTAGTCGTACTGTTCATGCACCGCGACCGCGAGGTTGGCCGGGAGGGTCCACGGCGTGGTGGTCCAGATCATCAGCGCACCTTGGCCGTCAACCCGATCAAACTTCACGAACACGCTGGTGTCTTCGCGGTCGTAGTATTCCAGTTCCGCTTCCGCCAGTGCGGTCTGGTTCTCGATCGACCAATGCACCGGCTTCAGCCCGCGATAGACGATGCCACGTGCGACCAGCTCGGCGAAGACTTCAAGCACCGCGCCTTCGTAACGCGGGTTCATCGTCAGGTACGGGTCCTGATAGTCAGCGAGCGTCAACAGCCTCTGCATCTGGCCGGATTGGAGCTTGACGAACTTATCCGCGTAGCTCTTGCATTTTCGCCGGACCTGGATCGGCTGCATCTGCCGGGCCTGATCGCCAAGCTCCTGCATGACCTTGTGCTCGATCGGCAGGCCGTGGCAGTCCCACCCGGGAACGTAAGGCACGTCGTACCCGGCCATCGTCTTGCTGCGGACGACAAAGTCCTTGAGCACCTTGTTGAGCAGATGGCCGAGGTGGATCGACCCGTTGGCGTAAGGCGGGCCGTCGTGGAAGACGTAGCGTCCCTTGGGGTGTTGCTTGTCACGGAGCTTGCTGTACAGCCCGAGCTTGTCCCACCGCTTAAGGCTGGCCGGCTCGTTCTGGACGAGGTTGGCCTTCATCGGGAACGAGGTTTTGGGCAGGTTCAGCGTCTTCTTGTAGGTCTTATTCCGGGCTTGGGTATCGCTCATGGTCGTTGCGTCTCGTGTTCGGGGATGAAAAAAGCCCTGCTGGGGCGGCAGGGCTCGTCGGTCTGGATCGTGTGGGGATCGCCCGCCCTACCGTGGTTCGGGTAAGAGAATAATCAGGGCGGGGATAATAAGCGATTCGGCGCTCATGGCAGGCATTATAAAGGCTTGGTCGGTCGGTTGAAAGCGGAGGTTAAGCCGGCAAAGGGCCTGTCCCGACCCGCCGGCCGGTCCCGATCGGGAGCCGGGGTGCCACACGCCGGGGACGAGGTCTGGCATACACGAAGCCCCGTCCTACAATGCGTTCATGGCCAATCGGCGGTTCCACTATGACCGCGCGTTCGAGCACTACCTGCGTGCCAACGCCATCCCTTATGTCGCGGTGGACGAAGCCAAGCGGGCGTTGACCCCCGGCCGACTCTCCGGCACCTACACACGCCTCAAGAGCTTCGACTTCGTGGTGTATTCCCAGCGAGGTCCGAACCTGTTGGTCGACGTCAAGGGACGCAAGCACGCCGGTCGGACCGGCCGAGCCTTCCAGAACTGGGTGACCCACGACGACGTCAAATGTCTGACCGAATGGCAGAAGATCTTCGGCGAGGATTTTCAGCCGGCGTTCGCGTTTCTGTTCTGGTGCGACGCCCAGCCGCCGGACGCGCTGTTTCACGAGGTGTTTGAGTTCAACGAGCGTTGGTATGCCGTGCTGGCGGTGCGCTTGACGGATTACACCGAACATATGACCCGACGCAGCGCCAAGTGGGACACCGTGAGCCTCCCCGCCAAGGCGTTCGACCGGGTCAGCCAGCCGTTGAAGGCGTTGTTGTGATGACGTGTCAGGCGGTCAGTTGGGCCAACAGGTCCGATTCCGACACGTCGGCTTGTTCGCCGGTGGTCATGTTCTTTAGCTGAAGGCCGTCGTCCTCGACGATCAAGGCGAAGCGAGCGCGGCAGGCGGCGGCATCTTTGAGAAGTTTGCCGATGTTTCGCGTGGTCTTGTAGCTGAACCGGGCGTGGATGCCCTGTCGGCGCAGGGTGGTCGCCAGCGCCGGGACGCGGGCCGCGGCGGTGTCGCTGGCGGCGATGATAAACACGTCGGGATTCGCCTCGACGTTTTCGGGCATCAGCCCCTTGTCCTGAAGCACCAGCGAGATGACGACGTCCCCCATGCCCAGGCCGACCGCCGGGGTCGCCGGGCCGCCGAACAGTTCGATCAGGTTGTCGTAGCGTCCCCCGCCGGCGATGGCGCGTTCGGCGCCGCTGACCTCGTGGACCTCGAACACGGTGCCGGTGTAGTACGCCAGCCCGCGGACGATACCCAGGTCGTATTCGCACCAGTCCGCCACGCCGAACGCGCGGAGCTGTTCGTCGAGCTTGTGCAGGTCGTCCACCCCGGACTTCATGCTCAGCGAGCGTTCGAGGTGGTCGATGTCGCCCGCGGGAAACTTGCGTCGGCACATCTGCTGAAGACGTTCGACCTTGTACTCGTCGAGCCCGAGCTTGACGGCACCTTCTGTAAACTCCTCCGGGGGGATCTTGTCCCGTCGGTCGAGCAGGGCAAAGGCGTCGAGCATCTTGTCGTCGGGGACGCCGAGCTTGCTCAGCAGTTGCCGGACAACCTGCCGGTGGCTGATCTTGAACTTCAGGTGGGTCGGCTCGAGACGGACGGTCTGGAAGAAATCCACAGCGGTGGCGATGACCTCGGCGTCGGCGGTGGCGTCGGCTATCCCCAACATGTCGATGTTCCACTGCCAGTGCTCACGGACCCGACCGCGCTGTGGCCGCTCGGCCCGGCAGAGGTTGGGCGTGCAGAACCACTTGATCGGCTTGGGCAGGCTGTTGGCCTTCGCAGCGACCATGCGCGCCAGCGTCGGGGTGAACTCGGGACGGATCGCCAGCTCCCGGCCGCCGCGGTCCTCGAAGTGGAACAACTCGGACACGATCCCTTCGCCGGATTTGGCCTTGTACAGCTCCAGCGATTCGTACACCGGCCCGTCCACCTGCTCGAAGCCGTTGCGGATCGAAACCGCGCGCCAGGTGTCGGTCAGGTAGTTGCGCCAGGCCATGTCGGCGGGGTAGAAGTCGCGTGTGCCTCGGGGTGCTTGGAACTTCATGGTGGCTGTCGTGGTGGTGGAAGCGGGGTTGGGTGTTCGTGTGTCTTGTCCGGGGTTACTTGATCGCGACGATGTAGGCGATCCAGCAGGGGTCGTTCTCGGCGGAGGTGGCACGTTGCCAGTTGTTGTCGCCTTCACCCGAGCCGTCGTCACCTTCCCAATAAACGTGGCTCTCGCTGAAGCCGGCCTCGGCGAGCAGCTCGCGGACCTCGGGGATCGTCCAGAACCGCCAGTGATATTCAAACGCCTTTTTGAGCTTGCTGCCGTCCTTGAACTTGAAATGGATGTAGAAGCTGGCCTCGTGGGTGATCGGGTCGTAGCGGGCTTGTTCCCAGATGTATTTGAACGAGCCGATCTTCCTCACGTCGGTCTGGTTTTCGGTGATGCACTCCGGGCCGCCCATCATGTCCATGACCATGATGCCTTCCCTGGCGAGGTTCTTGTGGGCGATCTTGAAGTAATGCAGCAGCTCTTCGCGGGTCTTGAAGTACCAGAAGGAGAAGTTCTGAGCCGCGAGGACGTGGGCCTTGGGCGTGGTGTTGCTGCGGACATCGTCCTTGATGAGCGTGATCCGCTGTTGCTGGGCCGGGGTGAGCTTGGCGAGGTTGTTAGCGATGCCCCACTCAAGCGGCTCCGGATCGAGGTCGATGGCGTAGGCGGTTCGGCCGGGCTTCTTGACCCACTCGCAGCAGACGGCAAACGTGCCGCAGAAGTCCTCCCGGAGGATCTTGGGCTTCTTGCCGAACGCTTCATGGTAAGCCTGATCGAAGAAGTCGATCTCGTGTTCCGGTTCCTGGACGGACTTCTGGTAAAGCTTGTACTTGTCCGCCTTGTCCGCGAGGGTGGGCCTGTCCTTGCGTTTCGACTTGCTCATGCGGGCATCATAGTGTCTTGAATCGGGCGTACAATCAGGGGCATGAGGATCATTGCCGGGACCCACCGAGGCCGACGTTTCCTGCCCCCCCGTGACGCATCGACGACCCGTCCGATCACCGACCGGGTCAAGCAGAGCCTGTTTGATCGGCTCTGGTCGATGGGCGTGCTGCCGACCGACCCGGCCGACCCGGGCCCGGAGCCGGTGCGGGTGCTGGATATTTTCTGTGGGACCGGGAGTCTGGGGCTGGAGGCACTGTCTCGCGGGGCCGGGCACTGCACCTTCGTGGATATGGATCGTGACGCGATCAACCGGTTGAAAACCAACCTGACCGACCTGGCTTTGGCGGATCGGGCGGAGGTGGTCCGCGTCAGTGCGTTGAACCCGGTCTGGCTGAGCCGGATGGGCACGGGCAGCGTGGGATTGATCTTTCTGGACCCGCCCTACGCGATGGCGAGTGACGAGAAAAACAAACCGGTGCTGATCCGCCTGATGGAGAGTCTGACTCGGGTCAGCGCCGAGGACGCCGTGATGGTCTTTCGCACGCCCAAGTATCTCGACGGCCCTACGGTAACCGGTTGGGACGGGCCGGACAGTCGGACGTACGGCTCGATGACGCTGCACTTCTATCAGCCCGCCCGGTAAGACGTTGCTTCTCGATGTGTCAGCCGATAGGATTCCCCCCGGCTCCGATCAAAGCCCGACCCTCGACGTTCCCCGTTCCGCTTGGCGTAGCCGGGAACCTGACCGAGGACAAGCATGTTCACCAACCTGTCTGAGAAGTTCGAAGGCGCGCTGCGCCGGTTGTCCGGCCGTGGGAAGATCAGCGAATCCAATGTCCGCGAGGCGATGGAGGAAGTACGCACCGCGCTGCTCGAAGCGGACGTGCATTACGAGGTCGTCGAGGACTTCACCAATGCCGTACTCGAAAAGGCGGTAGGCGAAGAGGTACTGGCCTCGCTCAAACCGGCTCAGCAGATGATCAAGATCGTCTATGACGAGCTGGTCCGCGTGTTGGGGGGGGAGGACGATCCGACCAGTGCCGACCCGACCGCGCCCGAGCAGCCTCCCATCATGTACGTCCACCCCGGGCCGACGGTCATCATGATGGCCGGGCTTCAAGGATCGGGTAAGACCACAACCTGTGGCAAGCTGGCCGGATACCTGAAGAAGCGGGACAAGAAGGTCATGCTCTGTGCAGCCGACCTGCAGCGCCCCGCCGCGGTGACGCAGTTGGAGGTGTTGGCCAAACAGGTGCAGGACGAGCTGCCGGGATCGGGGAGCGTGCATTTTTACGCCGAGCCGGAGAAGGTCGCTGAGTACGGCAAGGCGGTCGGCGCCGCGGTGACGGTCTGCCGCAACGCCTTGAAAGCCGCTCAGGACACCGGCTGCGACGTGCTGATCCTCGACACCGCCGGGCGTCTGCACGTCAATGACGACCTGATGGGCGAGCTGAGGCAGGTCAACGCCGCGGTCCAACCCCACCAGATCTATCTTGTGATCGACGCCATGACCGGCCAGGACGCGGTCAACTCCGCCAAGGCGTTCAACGATCAGCTCGAACTCGACGGCGTGATCCTGACCAAGTTCGACTCCGACACCCGCGGCGGCGCGGCGTTGAGCGTCAAGCAGATCACCGGCAAGCCGATCAAGTTCATCGGCGTAGGCGAGAAGCTGGACGCGCTCGAGGCCTTCCATCCCCGCCGAATCGCGTCACGCATCCTCGGCATGGGCGACATCGTCAGCCTCGTCGAAAAGGCGCAGGAGCAGGTCAGCGAGGAAGAGGCCCTGGCGCTGCAGGACAAGATCGCCAAGGGCAAGATGACGATGGACGACTTCCTTAAACAGCTGCGCATGATGCGGCGGATGGGGTCGATGAAGTCGCTGTTGGGGTTGTTGCCGGGGGTCGGTTCGATGCTCAAAGACATCGACTTGGATGACAAGCAGATCGATCAGACCGAAGCCATTATTCAGTCGATGACGCCCGAGGAACGCCGGGACATCGACATCCTGTCCGCGTCGCGTCGGCGTCGGATCGCCAAGGGCTCGGGCACCGATCAGGCGGCGGTCGGCCGGCTGGTCAAGGGCTTCGAGATGGTATCGAAAATGGGCAAGCAGATGTCGGGCATGGGCGCGATCTCAAAGATCAAGGCGATGCGCGGGATGGAC
>CAZJCN010000133.1:0-7207 GCA_964544195.1 uncultured Phycisphaeraceae bacterium
GGCGTGCGCTGCCGAAGGCCCGGGTCGGCCAGGTGAAACGCACTGCATGTTTCACATTGCCAGTTCGGGCAGCCCGCGGGTTCCGGTCCTGCAACCCGACGGATACTCAGCGACAGCCGGCCACGCCGGCGTGAACTTGTCGGCAAGCACGAACACGAACAACATTTCATCGCTTCGTCTTTTCGTCGTGCCTCCACAAAAGGAGAAAAAGTCGCGTTTGCGCGCACGAACGCGTCTTTTTTGAGATGGTGGGTGGTGCGATGTACTGGCGGCGCAAGGGGTAACGGTTTTCGATGGGTGTGAGATTTATGGCCGTGAAATGTGGGATTATGTGCGCACCCATGCCCAGTGCCCTTTCATGAGACTTAGGACACCGGCATGTGGACGGAAAAACAAAAAACTCCGGCCCCTGCTGTAGGAGCCGGAGTGCACACTAAGCCTCTGGAGTTTAGAGTAATTTTCAATGCTGGCGACACGATCGGCGGTTGAGCAGGCTGAACATGCCTACCGGGATGAGGGTGACGGTAGTGGGTTCAGGGACGGCACTCAGTAACGAATCGAGCTGAATAGGTGTCAGGCTTCCATTCTGGTGGAAGATGATGGCATCGATCTCGGTCCCGCCCTCTCGTCGGCCAAGCCGAAACTCCAGCGGCATGCCGACGTGTGACGGGCTGAGGGTGAACGTGTCGCCGGTTTCCCAGCGGAATTGACCGTCGCTGGAGACGTTTTCGGTGTTATCGGGATCGGTGCCGAAATCATCGGGGGTGAAGAAACTATCCGACGAACCGTCGAACCCCCGTGTGAGATAATAAACCGTGTAGTCACCAGCCTCACCGAAGACAATGTCGTATATCGCGAGCGTCTCGTGGGCACTGGGATCGGATCGGCTGCCTGCGGGGGCTTTGATGACGCCTCCCCCGGATGCGCCCACGACTTGCTCAATGGCCCAGACTTTTCCGTCATTATCCGGGTCGGTAATGGCGGAGACATTCTCGGCTTCGATAAAGACAAACGCACCGGGAGGCGGCGGTGGCGGAGCGCCCCAATTACTAGGTGGTGTGTAATTGAACCAAGCGGCGCCGACGTCACTGGTGGTCAACGGCTTGCGGACGATCTGAGCGACGGAGAACTCATCCGCGCCAATGTCGTACAAGCCGATGCGGGCTTGGCCATCCATGTCATCGGTGAGAGCTGTGGTGGCGGCGGCGCCATCGATGGCGGGGCTGGTTGCAGCGGGACGCCACAGCCCATCAGCTCCTTGGACAAGCTGGGGATCAACCTGGCTGATGCCGGGCCGTGGATTGATACCTAAGGGAGCGCCGAAAGCGATATTGTCCTGATAGACGAAACCGGTGCCTTCCTGGCCCTCGAAGAGCGGCCCTTCAGTGCCATAGATCAGGTTGCCGGCAATCGTGACATTCTCGGGCAGGAGTGATCGGCTTCTGGTACCCAGGCCCCAGTCAAAGGTGACAGCCGGTCCGTCGGTGTTGACGATGGTGTTATGCGCGAGCAGGACATTCTTGACCTGCTGGTAACCGTTGGGCTGTGAGTTGGGGATGCCGGCGGCAAAAGAAATCGCCCCGTCAGCCGTGTCGTCCACATCGGCAATGTAGTTGTTGACAATGGTATGGTCCTCTCCGATGACGCGGATACCCCCGGTCCCTTCGACCCCGTTGCCGAGGAAGAAGTTGCCTTCAACGGTGGCGCGGTTGCCATGGCGTAGGGTAAGTGTGCCCTTGGACTCTCTAAAGGTGTTGTAACGAAAAGTGTTGTCATTAGATTTATTGGAGATGATCTCGATCTCACCGTCGACCCGCTCGAAGAGGTTGTTTTCGACGACAATATTGGCGTTTACATTGCTGGCTTCGCTGTCGCCCAATCGGATCGCTTCGAAGCCGTTGTCCCACCCTATCGGCACGTCACCAAAGTGATTGGCATCGATGCGGTGGTTAGCGGGATTCATAGCGGGAGACTCGTCGAGCCAGGCAACGACCATGGGGCCGATGTTCTGTTTGTCAATGAAGGTATTGTGATCGACCCGGTTGTTCTGCCCGTAGAGCGAGACATAGTGATACTTATCATTGAGATCGGAGGGATTGTAGGACTCAATGACGGAATTGGTGAACCGAGAGTTGGTGGCCTCGCCCAGAGGGCCGCGGAACTGAACGACGTGGTCGGAGTTTTCGATGGTGCCGCCCTTGAAATGCAGCCCGTCGACGACGAGATAGTCACCCGAGATCAATAGCATGGACAGGCCGTTGAGAACCACGCCTCCGGGGCTCTGAGGCCTGAGAGTGATAGGGTTACCGGGGGCGCCGATGCCGGCGAAACGGATCACCTGATCGGTCCAGACCCCGTCCGCCATGAGTAACGTGTCTCCGGGCTGAGCGGTCTGCATGGCGGTTTCGATGTCGTCCGCATCAAAGACATTAAAAGTGGTCCCCCACGCCCGCCCCGCGGGCACGACGATTACACAGGCGAGAGACAGAGCAAAGGCGTATCGGTCAAAATATTTACACTTCATAGTAGATCTTCCGAAAAAAGGTTGAGTTTGAGCCAGCCGTCATATGCCGACCAAGATCATTCGGGGTGATGATTGATCACAGCTACAGCGAATTAGCGGGCATCTCTACGCCGAGCCAGCGTCAGGCTCGAACCGATCAGACACAAAGCCGTAAGAGTCGTTGGCTCGGGAACCGGAACTGTCTCAATGACGACATTGTCGATGCGCCACTCGGTGGTAATGCGCATATTGGTCATGGCAAAAGTGTCGAAAGTGTAGAACGGAGAGCCTGTGTCCTCAGCGGTAAAAGGCGCTCCCCCATCGACTTGGATGGAGGCAAGGACGCCACCGGCCGTACGTTCGAGGCTGAACAGGATTTCGTGGGCTTCGAAGTCGCTGATGACAGGTGAGAAGTTATTCGTCTGCCCGAGTTCTTCGACGTTATCACCGGTGCCGGATGAGTTGTCCTGTCCAAACAACGGGTCATCGGACGTACCCGATGCTGAACCGGTTTCTTTGCTGATGCGGGCATGCGTGCCGCCGGTGTTTGTCGGGTCACCGATAGGGATGCGTGCGAAGTAGCCGAAGTCATTGCCTGCGCCGCTTTCCAGGTCAAAGCGCTGATTATCAGCGGTAATGGGAGTTCCGTTGGAATTGAACAGGCCGATGCGGAAAGAAAGGTTGCTGCTGCCTTGGGAGTCGTCGATGCTGACCCCGCTGATAAACCGAATGTCCATACGTGCGATGAGTTTGTCGCCGATGTTGGGTCCGATGGTGGCTGGTGTGAATGTGGTGGCAACGGGCCGATTTCCGCTGCTGGAATTCGGGCGTATGTTCAAGCTGTTGCCACCGCCAATCCCGGGGGAGCCGTCATCGCTGACGATGGTAAGAGCCGAGACGGTGGCATCCTCATTGGTTAGGGCAAACCAGGACAAGCCGGGTCCATTGTTGTTGGCAGGAGAATTATCTGCGGCCGTACGGTCACCGTCGCTGAAGTTGTCTTGTCCGATAATGGCGGCCTGAGCACTTACACCCAAGACTGTGGTCAACAACGCGCCGCCAGCAGTGATGGATACGAATCCTGAGGGTCCAAACAAGTGCCTGTTCGTAGACATTCTTCGCCTCCTAGATAAGTGTGTGAGGTGGGTTGGTTGGTCGCGCGATCACATGCCGCGCCAAGCATGAGATACACCTACTATATTTCACGGAAAATTACAATAGAAATTGAAAATTATATTCTGGAAATTCACATAAAATTTTATATGTTAATTGTTTTCAATATTTAATGTTTTTATTGATGTCTGGAAAAATACTTTATCTGTGTACATAAAAAACCGCCCCGTTAGGGGCGGTTGGGTGGATGGTGTTGTGGAAAGTCGGCTTACTGGAGTGCCGCCTGTGCCGCGGCGAGTCGGGCGATCGGGACTCGGAACGGCGAGCAGGAGACGTAATCGAGGCCGACGTCGTGGCAGAACTTGACGGAGGCGGGGTCGCCGCCGTGTTCGCCGCAGATGCCGCACTTGAGGCCCTTGCGGGTGGTCCGGCCCTTGTTGACCGCCATATCGACGAGCTGGCCGACGCCGGTGGTATCCAGCGACTGGAACGGGTCCTTCTCGAGGATTTCCTGGGCGAGGTAATCCGGGAGGAAGGTGTTGACGTCGTCACGGCTGTAGCCGAAGGTCAACTGCGTCAGGTCGTTGGTACCGAAGCTGAAGAAGTCGGCGACCTCGGCGATTTCGTTTGCCGTCAGCGCGGCCCGCGGGATCTCGATCATGGTGCCGACGGAGATATCCAGCTTGCCGGAGAACTTCTTCTTGGCCTTGACCTCGGCGATGGTCTTCTCGGCGAGGTCGCGGAGGATCGCCAGTTCCTTCCGGGTGCCGACCAGCGGGATCATGATCTCGGGCACGGCGTTGATGCGCTTCTTCTTGCAAGCGATGGCGGCTTCGACGATCGCGGTCACCTGCATGACGAGGATCTCGGGGTAGGTGATCGAGAGTCGGCAGCCACGGTGGCCGAGCATCGGGTTGGCTTCATGCAGCTGTGAGACCCGGGCCTTGACGACCGAGGTCTTGACGCCGAGCACCTTGGCGAGTTCGGCCTGGCTCTTGGCGTCGTGCGGGAGGAACTCGTGCAGCGGCGGGTCGAGCAGGCGGACGGTGACGGGCAGGCCCTTCATGGCGGTGAAGATGCCGATGAAGTCCTTGCGCTGGTACGGCAGCAGCTTGGCGAGGGCCTTTTCACGGTCTTCCTTGGTTTCGGCGAGGATCATCTCGCGCATCGCCAGGATGCGGTCACCCTCGAAGAACATGTGTTCGGTCCGGCACAGGCCGATGCCTTGGGCACCGAAGTCGCGGGCACGCTGGGCGTCGGCCGGGGTGTCGGCGTTGGTGCGGACCTTGAGGGTGCGATACTTGTCGGCCCACTTCATGAGCTTGGCGAAGTCGCCGGAGAGCTTAGGCTCGACGGTGGGGATCCGGCCGGCGAAGACTTCACCGGTGGCGCCGTCGATGGAGATCTCGTCTTTGAAGGTGAAGGTCTTGCCTTTGACCTTGATCTTCCTGCCCTTCTCGTCGATCTGGATTTCGCCGGCACCGGCGACGCAGCACTTGCCCCAGCCACGGGCGACGACGGCGGCGTGCGAGGTCATCCCGCCGGTGGAGGTGAGGATGCCGGCGGCGGAGTGCATGCCGTCGACGTCTTCGGGGCTGGTTTCCTTACGGACAAGGATGACGGTTTCGCCGGCGTGGGTGCGTTCCACAGCTTCTTCAGCGGTGAAAGCGAGCTTGCCGACGGCGGCGCCGGGTGAAGCGGGCAGGCCGACGGTCAGCGGCGACTGCTTCTTCTTCTCCTTGGCATCGAAGCTGGGCAGGAGCAGCTGGGTCAGGTCATTGGCGGGGACACGCAGGACGGCGGTCTTCTCGTTGATGAGTTTTTCCTTGACCATGTCACAGGCGATCTTGACCGCCGCGGCACCGGTGCGCTTGCCGGTACGGGTCTGGAGCATGTAGAGCTTGCCGCGTTCGATGGTGAACTCGATGTCCTGCACGTCGCGGTAGTGCTTTTCGAGCTTGTTCTTGATGGCGATGAGTTCCTGGTAGACCTTCTTGTTCCACTTCTTCATTTCGCTGACGGGCTGGGGGGTACGGATGCCCGCGACGACGTCTTCGCCCTGTGCGTTGATGAGGAACTCGCCGTAGAACTCGTTCTTGCCGGTGGATGGGTCGCGGGTAAAGGCGACGCCGGTGCCGCAGTCATCCCCCATGTTGCCGAAGACCATGGTCTGGACGTTGACCGCGGTGCCCTTGAGGCCGGTGATTTCCTGGATCTGTCGATAGCGGATGGCGCGGGGGGCATTCCAGCTCTTGAACACGGCTTCGATAGCCAGTTCGAGCTGTTCGAAGGGGTCCTGCGGGAACTCGCGGCCGGCGTACTTCTTGACGACCTTCTTGTAAGCATCACACAGCTCGACGAGACCTTCGAGGTTGACCTCGGTGTCGAGCTTGACGCCCTGCTTTTTCTTGATCTTGTCGAACTCGGCTTCGAAGTAATGGTGATCGACACCCATGACGACGTCGCCGTACATGTTGATGAGTCGGCGGTAGGCGTCGTAGGCGAATCGCTTGTGGCCGGTGGACGCGGCGACACCGGTGACGGCCTGATCGTTGAGGCCGAGGTTCAGGACGGTGTCCATCATGCCGGGCATGGACACGGCGGCGCCGGAGCGGACGGACAGGAGCAGCGGGTTGGTGTTGTCGCCGAACTTCTTGCCGGTTTCTTTTTCGAGCAAGGCGATGGCCTTGTGGACCTGGTCCATCAGTCCCTTGGGCATTTTTCGGCCTTGCTTGTAGTAGAGGTCGCAGCACTCGGTGGTGACGGTGAAGCCGGGCGGGACGGGCAGGCCGATGGAGGTCATCTCGGCGAGGTTGGCGCCCTTGCCGCCGAGCAGCTCTTTCATCGTGCCGTTGCCGTCGGTCTTGAGTTTCCCGAAGTAGTAGACCATCTTCTTGGACGACGAGGAGGCTTTTTTAGTCGTGCGCTTCTTGGTTTTCGTGGCGGCCATGGTGTTGATCCTTGAACCTTTCTCTGGCGTTACGCCTGAACATGTGGAGGAAGCGGCGGCACGGAATCCGTCGGGCTTAACGTGGTTCCCTCACGTGCCCACGCAAGTGGGAGCCAAAGGGATCTCGTGCCGTTACGGGGTGATGCCAGGCCGGCAACCCTGCCGGACCGGCCCTATGTCCGATCCCGAACATGCCGGGATGGTCATAAGACCAGACATTCTAATGACTGAGAGAAGGCCGTCAATCGGCGGGAGGTGTTGCGGATCACAGCGAAGCCGGGCTGTGAAATGGTCTCCCGCCCCCCTGCTCCCGACCGGTTCAGCGATCGACAAACACGAGCACCTGCCCGGTGTAGATCTCTTCCATGGTTGCCCAGCTGATCTTCATCAGCCCGTCGATGGGGTCCGCGACGAGAACGTCGTAATCCGTGAACCCGGTGATGGTGACCATATGCAGGCGGGCAGGCTCGTAGCGGACCGCGGTAAGGAGGGGCGCAGGCATGTGTCGTAGTTCATGTAACGGTATTTCAAGCAGCTCGACATCGTGCCTGGTGCCTTTGAGGCGGGCCTGTACGCCCTCGAGGGCCCGGATGAGTGTTGAGCCGGTGCCGGGCCGAGTGCGGGTCAGTTTCGCCATCTGC
>CAZJCN010000134.1:0-7197 GCA_964544195.1 uncultured Phycisphaeraceae bacterium
CCGTGTCGTATCGGCAACCCGGGAAAAGCCGACGAACCACGCCGTCGATCAGCAGGTTACACGGGCCGATGTCGGCCCCTTGCACCTGCCCGGGCGACCCGCCTGCCGGCAGACGGGTCAGGTTGCTGATCCCCCCGAGGTTGACGATCACTCGGTCACGATGGGGATGACGAAACATCACCCAATCGCTGATCGGTGTGATCGGGGCACCTTGCCCACCCGCGATCAGGTCCGCTTGTCGCAGGTTGAAACACACCGGAACTTCCAGCCGGCGCACGATCGGCTGGGGATCCATCAACTGCCAACTCACGCCCTGACTCGGGGCGTGCCAAATCGTTTGGCCGTGTGCAGCGACAAGGCTCAATCGTCCCTGTGGCGGCATAAACTCACGGCAAAGACGATCCACCGTCTCGGCGTGCAACTCTCCTAGCCGTCTTGCTGCACGCAGATAGGCCAGCGGGGGATGGGGACGACCTTCCGCCATCGGAAGCAGTACATCCACCAGTTCGCCCAGCGACTGGCTGACCGTACCCAGCCAATGGACCTCCATGCCCAAACCGGACCCGGTCACCTCGACCAGCGACACATCCAATCCGTCCAGGCTTGTGCCGGTCATGCACCCGACGACCCACCTGGTGGATGATCCGCTCATCTCGGTAACACAAGTATACCCTAATATTCTATAACTTAAAGGGGATCTGGCTCAGGATTATGACAAACTTCGGGCCATACGGGCGCAAGATTATATTTCTATTGCACTTGCAGAGGCTGCAATCGAGCCGGAGGCCAGACCTGAAAAACACGTAAATGCCATAAGAACGGGTAAATACGTCCTGAATACTGCGTGATCATTCATTAGTGGAAGATTCTTTCTGCTTTTTCTTACCCCCGAGCAGGCCGCCGAGGCCTTCTCCGAGTTTTTCGACGGCTTTGCCGGCTTCTTCGCCGACCTGCTGAGCCGCTTTACCGACCTCCTCGGCACTCTCGCCAAGTTTTTCGGCCGCCGCACCGACGATCTGCCCGGCTTGCGCAGTGACATCACCGATCACCTGCACACCGAAATCCCCCAAGTCACCCACCGCGGCAAGGCCGCCTTGCAACCCTTCGCCGATGCCCTCCGGCAGCAGGTTCCCCGCCTGATCGGCCACCGTGGCAAGAATGGACGTGACGATGATGCCGCTCAGATCCTTCAAGGGCACGCCCTTGTCACTGCCGGTACCGATATCAGTCAGCCGGATCTCAGGCACTTTAACCGGCACGGAAACCCCACCGATGACCTCTGCCTTGACGTTGACATCGGTGATGACCAGTTCGCGGATCACGAACTTCTTGCCTTCGCCTTCATCCGGCGCGGGCTCTGCATCGCTGCCGGTAACACTAGCCAGATGTTCCAGGATCACTTCGTAATTGGCTTTGCCCTTGTCTTTCTCCAGAACAATGTCAACCTTGTCCAGTTTCAACGACGGGATCTCGACAGTGTCGCTCATCAGTGAGTTCAGCGACACGTCGACCTGACCTTCGCCGAGCCGTAGGAAATGGTCGGCCTTGAAACCCTGCGGATTGGCGACGTTCAGACCGGCCAGCGACACGTTGCCGGACAACAGGCCGATACGAATATCGTCGAGACGGGTTTCGACACCCATCGCGTAGGTGCCTCCCTGTTCCACGCCGGCCTTGGCAAGCCGATCGATCATGATGTACCCGACCGCCAGCACAACGACCGCAACCAGCACCAGCAAGACAAGAATTCTCGTGATCCATTTCATGTGTCAGCCCCTGATCATCCCCGGGTCTACAAGTGATTTCGATTGACAGATGCCTGATTACTATATCATGCCGGGATGCCGGACGAGGCGTACATGCAAGAAGCGTTGGCCCTGGCCCGTTTGGGTGAAGGCTGGGTCGAGCCGAACCCGATGGTGGGGGCGGTGATCGTCCGTGACGGTGAAATCATCGGTCGGGGGTGGCACGAGCGTTACGGTGGACCGCACGCGGAGGCCCGGGCGTTTGAAGACTGTCGATCCAAAGGGATCGATCCGGCCGGGGCGACCCTGTATGTCACCTTGGAACCCTGCTCCCACCACGGAAAGCAGCCGCCTTGCGCCGAAGCGGTCATCCGTTCGGGTATCTCCCGAGTGGTCGTGGGCATGCCGGACGAGTTCGAACCGGTCGCCGGCCGTGGGATCCCGATGCTACGGGAAGCCGGGATCGAAGTTCTGGTCGGCGTGTGTCGAGATGAAGCGGAGCAACTCGCGGAGCCGTATCTGAAACGCGGACGAACCGGCCTGCCTTGGGTGATCACCAAGTGGGCGCAGACACTGGACGGGAAGATCGCTACCCACACCGGCGACAGCCAATGGATCAGTAACGAACAGTCCCGGCGTCGCGTGCATGAAATCCGGGCAAGGATGGATGCCGTCATGGTTGGTGCCGGCACCGCGCGGAAGGATAATCCGACCCTGACCGCGCGCGATGTTGAAATCAAGCGCGTCGCTCGGCGGGTGGTTGTGGACCCTCGATTAAGCCTTCCTTCAGACAGCAAACTGATCAAGACGATCGAGCAGGCCCCCCTGACGATCGCGGTGGACCAGAAACTTTTTGACGTCGAGGCGGACCGATTGAAGCTTTACGCTGAAGCAGGCGTCGAATTGCTCGGGCTCCCGTCCCTGACTGATTCTCCGCGTCCTCGACTTGACCTTGGCCCCTTGCTCACTCACCTGTCGCAAACACACAAAGCCACCAACGTGCTGGTGGAAGGTGGCGCGCGTCTGGTGGGCGAACTGTTGCGGCAGGGAATGGTTGACCAGGTTCTGGCGTTTATCGCACCGAAGTTAATGGGAGATGCACGGGCAACGGACGCGGTGGTGGGGATGGATATAGAACAGGTCACCGACGCTGTTTCGCTGACGTTGCGATCGGTCGACCAGCTAGGCGAGGACGTCCTGTTGGACTATCGCGTGCGGAACGCAGCCTTGAAAAGCTGAATCTGTCCAAGCGGATCGATTAAGACGAGGCGTGGTCCACGACGATCCGGCTGCCGTGAACCTCAATGACCTTGACGGGCTGCCCCTTTTCGATGAATGGGCCGACGCTGACGACATCAACCTCCCGCCCCTCGAACCGTGCCAGGCCCGACGGACGCAGATCCGTCACCGCAACCCCTTGAAGCCCGACGGTCACCACCCCAACACCCAGAACCTCATCGCCACTGACATGCAGGGGCTTGCCGTCCGGCCCGATGCCGACCGCTTCGGCGGAGGGTTGAACGGTTTCCAGCATCAAACGGTTCACTCCGGGAATCTTCCCGAAGTGCTTTGTGATGTAGTAGAAGCCCACACCACTGACAATCAGGCCGAGCAGGGTATAGAACATCGACGCAACCATGCGGTCCCACATCTCCGGCGGGGGCAGCCACCCGACGCCTCTGCCGCCGACGCCCTGCCCGGTCGGCACGACGCTGAGCACGATCCCAAGGAACATCATCATCAGTCCGATGATGCCCAACACACCGAATGAGGGCGCCAGCACCAGTTCCACGATCAACAAGGCGAACCCAAGCAGGAACACAAGGATATGCCAGACCTCGGCCAGCCCGATGATGAAGGGTGCCCCGATGAGCAAGATCAACGCTACCGCGGCCACGCCTCCCGGCAGGCTCAGGCCCGGGGCCTGCAACTCCAAATAGGCTCCGACCAGGAACAGGACTATCAGGATCACTCTGACCCACCAAGACGTCAGAATCGCAGCCAGACCCTCGCTCCAAGTCGGGTCAATAGAGATCAAGCCGGCCCCACGGTAATGTTTCTGGAGGTCGGCCTCAGACGCGATCGTTGCCTTGGACAGTCCGATGTCGGCTGCACGTTGCTGATTAAGCGTGAGCAAGGTCTTGCCGTCATGGATCCTGCCGGCGGGCGCGGTAGCGCCACTGGGCAAAATCTCGACCGATCGCCAAGCCCCACGATCCGCATCGGTTGCCACGTTCAGTGTCACCGCGCCGACATCCTGTGTCGATGCTGGTGAAGCGCTGCTGCCGGGTATGGCGTTGGGGGCCACTTCACCGGGTGCCTTACCTTGCACCATGACCGCATAATCAATCTGGTTCACGAGACGTCGCTCGCCGGAGCCGTCAGTCTTCTCGACGAGGTACACCTCCACGCCGAGAACGCACATGGCATGGAACAGGGCATAGTCATAGCCATTGACCTGTGCGCTGTCGCGGAATTCTTCGAGCAGGGGGGACAGGAGCTTGGCACGTTCAGTCGCGCCAAGGTTCATCCCCGGCACGATCGGGGCACAATCCCCGGTCGAGGACGCGGGTGCCATGACGATCTCATCACAGGCCGCGGCGATCAGGATCCCGGCCGAGTAGGCTTCGTTGTTGATCCATGCCACGGTCGGCACCGGGATTGTCTTGATGTACTTGCTGATCTTCAGCGCGCTGGTCGCCACACCGCCGGGGGTGTCCAGCTCGATGACGATCAGGTTGGCACCGTTGGCCAGGGCTTTATCCACCCTGCGTTCGAGGCTCTGTAACGTGAAATCGTAGATTACGCCGGAGACGGGAATAACCGCGATATTCGATCCGGAGGGTAACGTTAAACCGGACCGATAGATTGATGCAGGCATGTTCGGGGGGGCTAGCGATGCCGGCTCCGTAGCAGCCAGCTCGTTCGGATCGATCGGGTCGGTGACCAGGATGGGCAGTTGGTCGGGGATTTCCCGGATCAACGGCTGCGTGCCGGGGGCAGATTGGACAGGGGGGACAGCCTGCTCGGGCGAAGCCTGCGCCACCGCCAGCAGAACGAGCATCATCCAGCACACCATGCGTAAGGCCCGGTGTTTCATCGTGTTTGATTATAGGCCAATCCGTCTACCAAGACGGAGAATCAGCCGACACAGATTATCCCGGCCGGGATGGGCAGACGGATTTGCGGCCGGCCCGCATCGGTTATACAAACTTGCTCCCACCCGATGGCCATCACCCTGAATCCGAACCGTAAGGATAAGTCATGCCAAACACCCAACCCATCCGCGTCACTGTCTGGCACGAACACGTTCACGATCGCACAAACGAGGCGGTGAAAAAAATATACCCTGACGGCATGCATGCCGTGATGAAATCCGCCATCGAGGAACACCTCGGCGAACAGGTTGTCGTCCGTACGGCTCTTCTGGAAGAACCGGAGCACGGCCTGACTGATGAGGTGCTGGACCAGACCGACGTCCTGACCTGGTGGGGCCATTGTGCCCATGACAAGGTTGATGACACGGTGGTCGAGAAAGTTCACCGACGTATCCTGGAAGGTATGGGCCTGATCGTGCTTCACTCGGGTCACTACTCGAAGATTTTCAGGAAGCTGATGGGGACGACCTGCTCGCTTCGATGGCGTGAGGCGGGCGAAAAGGAACGGTTATGGTGCGTGATGCCGGGCCATCCGATCGCCGACGGACTGACGGACGAATATTTTGAGATCGATCATACCGAGATGTATGGTGAGCTGTTCGACATCCCCACGCCGGATGAGCTGATCTTCATCAGCTGGTTCGAGGGCGGGGAGGTGTTCCGTTCGGGGTGTACCTGGAACCGGGGCAAAGGCAAGGTGTTCTACTTCCGGCCGGGACATGAAACGTTCCCGATCTATTACCACCCGCAGGTCCGCCGGATTCTTGCCAACGCGGTATTGCACATCGCCCCCTCACGGAGGTCTCATGCCCCGATCCGGCTGGATGCCCCGTGTATCAAGGAGCCGCTCAGCCCGATCGTAACCCAACACGAGGTGGACGCATCCTTGCATGAGTCGTCATCCTGAAAAACCGTGACCTGGAAATAAAAAAGACCCACGGAACACGCCCGTGGGTCTTTTTGCGTTTCTCGAGAGTGTCCAACGGAAAACACCGCTGGATCCTTCAGAAAGACATTACTGGGGCAGCTTGATGCCTTCCGCGGCATCCTTGACCTCTTCGGCAGCTTCGCCAGCCTTGTCGGCGGCTTCCTCGACCGCCTCAGCGGCCTTATCAACCGCGTCCTGAGCCGCATCCTGAGCATGCTCGGCGTGATCCGCCGCCGCGTCATGTGCCGCTTCGGCGTGTTCTTCGACTTGTTCCTGCGTCGGAGCCGCAGGGGCTTCCTGCTTCTTCTCACAGCCCAGAGTCACAGCGGCCATCAGGCCCAGTGTCAACATCAATGTTTGGCGCAACATGGTTCAGTCTCCGTTAATCAGGCATATACCACACAGTTCGGTACGCCCCCACCCCACGGTAGGGTCCAGCCTTCAGTATACCCCCGATTGCCACTATTTTGCCAATGAGGCGGATTTACCAGCAAACAACCATGTCTCATGCGTGTTCAATACGGGCTTTCAGCTAAGGCACTTATGAGTCGGGAGCCGGCTGCTGCTGACTCAGACAATGCAGGGCACCGAGACCGACGACCAGCCAGCGAGCGGGCACCGGAACGACAGTGTAGCCCGGCATGGTGTCAGACAGGACCGCCAAGGCCCGGTCATCCGCCGGCTGATCGAACGTGGGCACGAAGACGTGGCCGTTGGCGATGACGAAATTGGCGTAGCTGGCCGGGACGGGGGATCGGCCCTCGGGGTAATCGTAAAAAATGGGGTTCGGCACGGGCAGCTCAATCACCCTAAGCGGTCGGCCGTCCTGATCCACCGCCGATCGCAGAGCGGCGAGATTTCGTTGTGTCATGGTGTGGTCGGGGTGATCGGGCGGAGCCGACACCGCTACGACCGTATCCGCGGCGACAAACCTTGCGACATCATCAATGTGGCCGTCCGTATCGTCCCCTTCGATCCCGCCGGGCAACCAGATGACCTGCCGGGTGCCGAGGGCTTCGTGGAGCTTGGCTTCGATCTCGCTGCGTGACAGAGCGGGGTTGCGATTGGGATTGAGCAGACATTGCTCAGTGGTCATGACCGTGCCTTGGCCGTTGACATCAATCGAGCCGCCTTCAAGCACGAAATCGTGGATCCAGATGGGCAGGCCAAGTTGCCTAGCAATCTGCTGGGGAACCACGTCATCGCGGTCGCGGACTTCGTATTTGCCTCCCCACGTATTGAAATGGAAATCATGGCAAGCCAACGGGGCGGGCGCTGATTTATCCCGGCTTACCACGAAAATCGGGCCGAAGTCACGGATCCATGAGTCATTGGTTTCGATCCCAAGCTCGTCCGTCGTGCTGAC
>CAZJCN010000135.1:0-1813 GCA_964544195.1 uncultured Phycisphaeraceae bacterium
CGACAGCCGGCCACGCCGGCGTGAACTTGTCGGCAGGCACGAAGACGAACAACCAATCAACGTTTCGCTTTTCGTCGTGCCTCCACTATTGGATGAAAAGCCGCATTTGCGCGCACGAATGCGGGCAAACCGAGAGGAACTTTTACCTGAAATACTTACATAGCAAGGAATAAGGATTTTTCTTGATGTGTATATTTTTCTCGTACAGCATGCGTATTCTTGTGCGCATAAAACACGATCTCACTTCGGCAAAATAATGTATCGGCCGTTGCGGCCTCCCAATCAGAATCGCTCACATCGCCCTTCGCATATTCCTGGGCTAACGACCGGCACGCTGTCTGGCTGGGTCATAATGGTCGGGTAGTAATCAATTACCCGGCGGGAGTTCAAAGCGTCGGACTGGGGCGGGTGCATGACAACACGGTCCGGCCACACAGTTCGCTGGGCTACCGCCGCCGGCCCCTGAGGTGTGGCAGCTAGCTGAGCCGGGCTTCGCTACGATGCGCCCGCCTCAGGCAGCGTGTTCCAGCACTGATCGACTAACATAGTCATTGGTACAAGAACTGGTGGCAGATCACTCCGGCGTGCGGGTGCGATGGTTCTTGCACCATCTACATCTGCAGCCGGTTCGATACTGTTGCGCAGAGGATCGGGTGAAACGATTGTTCACCAGCATGACGTAACGGAATCAAACTTGCGGCCAGTCGCTTTGACGGGTTCAATGTCCCTACCCAATCTATTCGTTATGCGATTTCTGGTCTGGGTTAAGAATGAGTAACTCTGACGCTGCGGAGAGCAAACATGGCAACTGAGAGTAAAGCGGCATTTGATGTCAACATCGAACGTGCTAGCTACTTCCTGCAGATTCACGAAGATGCTCAAAAGGGCGCCGGAGCGCCGCCGCTTCCATATCGTGAGCTTCCTCGCGCTGCTGTGGTGTTCGCGGTTGGCGCTGCCGATGCGTATCTCTCGGAGCTGTCTGGAGAGGTACTTGTATCGCAACTCACTAAGGCGGTTACTGAAGGACTTTCGACCCAGCGAACCAGAGATGTACTCCAGAAGGTGCAGAAGGAACTACCCACTCTTGCCATCGAGGTCGGTTTGGCCGGCACACAAGCGCAACGTATGGACTATGTGCGGAGAGCGATTGCTGATTACTTCCATAACAGCGTCAGCAACCATGGCTCAAAGGCTGTCTCCGCAACAGTACAGCGACTCGGCGGAAATGTGGCAGATGTCTGGAGCGCTGTTCCTCAGCCAGGGAATACCACGCCAGTCAGCCGTCTGGATACTTGGACAGAACGAAGGCACCACATCGTTCACCAAGGAAAAAAAACACGCGTCCGGAGGCCCGACGCGGAGGGGTTTATTGAGTTCGCTAAGGCATTGGTGGCCCGCATTGACCAGATCGTTGAGCCGCTGAAGTAGAGGGTGTCGCTGCGGCGATGGAGGCGCGTATATCGCGTCGCCTGTCATGTTCGATACCCCGCGTTTAACAGCCAGCCACCCCGCGTCTGACGACGTTGTTAACCCGTAGCGTCTCTCGGGGGTGAGAGTCTGAGAGTTCGAACCAAAGCAGGGCCTGGACGGGGTTCGTCGGTTAACAGGGCATGAGGATCGGCGGTGGGCGTCTTTCGGTGCCGCACCCGTAGCCAACGCCCGGGGTGCATTGAGAGGGAATGACGCGAGTCAGGCACCGATGCATCGAGGACGGGACAGCCCAAGGATAAGCGCTGCCAAGAGTGCGGCGGAAGCGGGTTCGGGGATTGCGCCGCCCGTGGTCGGCGGGGAGCCGGCGTTCCAGTTCCCGAGC
>CAZJCN010000135.1:1913-7194 GCA_964544195.1 uncultured Phycisphaeraceae bacterium
ACGATATTCAGGTCCTCGATGCCTACGAATCCGTCACCGCTGGGGTCCGCCAACGCGTTGCCCGGCGGCACCGACTGGTTCCACGCGCCCAGCACGATATTCAGGTCGGATATCCCCACAAAACCGTCGCCGTCAAGGTCACCGGTTAAAGAGTTAAGGCCGATTAGTAATTCCATGTAGGCCCGCGCGGCTCGGCCCTGAGTGTCCCACACAAGCAGCGTCACGCCGTAGACGCCGGGCTGGTCATATGCGTGCGACGGATTATGGCCGACCTCGGGCAGGCCCTGGCCGAAATCCCAAAGCACGTCGGCCGGCGAAGCGCTGTTATCATCCGAGTACAGATAAGCGAAGTTGATCATCTCGCCTACATCAAATGAGTTCGAGTCGAGGTCGATTGAAACGTTCGGCGCTGCGTTGGCGAAGCCGGAGTTCGGCAGTGCGTTATTGGTGCCGTTGCCCGACACGGTGTTGGCCTGCCACTTGGCATTGGCAAGTCCACCGCCTGTGACCGCGCTTCCGCCGTTTCCGGTGATGATGTTGTTAATAAATTCCAGCTGGTCGATGTGTTGATTATTGATGATCTGGATTGCGGTTTCGTCGTTGTTAATGAACCGATTCGAGTCGAAAACGATGTCTTCGATCCCCTGGCCGCCGCTGAGGCTGAGTATGCGCATCGCGGCGGTGACGGAGTTGTACAACTCGTCGCCGTCGTTCTCGGCACGCTCGAAGACGTTATCGTAAAAATAAATCTGTCCTACGGGGTGTTCGCTGTCCTGCAACTGAGCGCCCCAGGTTTCAGAATCGCTGAAGGTGTTATTGGCCACATAGATCCGCTGCTTATTGCTGCCCTCGTTGAAGGTGGCGATCGCCAGGCCGATGTGCCCGCCGCGGCCCACATTGTTGTGGGTGTAGATACCGTCGGAGCCCCCCGCCACTTCGATCCCGGCGTAGGCGACCATGCCGTCGGTGGCAAGCACTGTGTTGCGACGGACGGCCACGAGGTCTGACTGATCAACACTCAGCCAGTGGTCCACCACGTTGTCTTCGATGATCGTGCGGTCACAGCCGCGCCAGATCTCCAGCCCCAGCGCCAGCGAGTTCGGGCCGGTGTATTGCCCCGAGCCCGTAATAGTATTAGCACGGATGATGTTGTCGGTAGAGTTGTTGGCGATGTTGATGCCGCCGCGCCCGGTGTTCTGTATGTCGTTGCCGATGATTGTGTTGAAGGATGAGCCGTCAGAGATACGTATCGCGGACCCGAATTCGGCGTTCAGTCCGATATTCCGGAATTCGTTCTGCTCGATGCGGGTGTTATCGACATTGGAGTAAAAATAGATCCCCTGCGTGGACCAATCGCTGGATTTGACAAAGTTCTCGATGCGCATGTCGTGGATGTAATGCCCGTAACTCCCGCCGCCGCGAATGCCGTGGGACGCCTTGGTGGAGTTGTTACCGTCCAGCGTGAAGCCCGCAAGCTCCACGTTGTTGGTGGACCCGGACAGCTCGATCATGACGCTGGTCGACGAGCCGGTGTACTCAATGACAGAGAGGTCTTTGCCGGCCCCCACGATCGAGATGCCCGCCTTCGGCACGATCGCGCCGTTGATCTGGAACGTGCCTGCGGGGATGATCACACGATCGCCTGCCGAGGCGGCATTGATGGCGTTCTGTATGGCTACGAGGTCGTTGCCGCCCCCGGACACGGCTCCGAAATCGGTGATGTTAAAGTCCGCAGCCGATGCCACGGACGGGCAGGCCACCGATAAACAGACACAGGCAAGCAGGTACGAACGAAAGTACGACACGCCGTTGCATGATCCTGGTTTATGCATCATTGATACACCCATCCAGATACAGATAATCCCTCGTCATGTGATTGATGATCCCGCGGCCGTCCCGCTATCGGTGGTTTCGAACGAAAACCGCTCCAGCCGCTGCCGGATAGCGATCGCTGCGGGCTTGGGGTCGCCATGAAAATCCAGCAGTGACGTGTTTGCCACACACGGGAAAGCGTCGTGCCCCATCCAGAAGATCATCCCGCCGATCGCTGGGAACCGCCGTAACGCGCTGTCCAGCGCCAGGAGCAGGGCCTCGGACTGGTGCGCCTGGCTCCACTCAACATATGACGCGAGTGAATCGGGCGGGTGCCCGTGATCAGCGGCATAGCCCGCTGTATCGATCCACAAGTGGCAGCGCCGCCAGTACGGATTGTCCGCGGAAATCGTCGATAGTTGATCGATCGGATAATACGCCTCGAGGATAGACATCGGGCTGCAGCTCGGTGCGCCGGTCTCGCTGCGGAACAGCGCGTCGTCATCAGCCCAATACGCCCGTGCGGTGGCGATGGACCCACCCGGGACGCGCCAGGGGCCGTGCACGTCCCAATGCAGGCCACGGCCGAACTCGTCTGCGTCGGCACTGAAGCGCGGACCTGAGGGGGAGGTGGGAATATAGCGTCTGCCCGGATCTTCCTGTGCGCATACCTCGCCAAGCGCCGCCAGCATCGGGTGGTCTAGTGTCAGTGGCTTGCCGCCGCCGGGCGAGCCGTCGTGCGCGGTCATCAGCTCATTACCGCCGCTCCAAAGCAAGAGTGACACATGGTGCCTGCGTCGGCGGACGTACGACCGCGCGACGTCGCTGAACACACGGACTGTTTCGGGATCATCCGGGGGCTGGTTGTCGGGCCCGGAAGAGGATAGTGGAAACTCCTGCCAAATCATGAAACCCATCTCGTCACACAACCTATAGAAGACTTCTTTTTCCAAGAAGGCCCCGCCCCACACGCGTAGCACGTTGAACCCGATGTCGCGGTAGGCTTGCAGCCGCTTGCGGTAATCCGCCTCCGTCACATCCGCGAAGTGTGCACGGATAGGCGTCCAGTTGACCCCGACCTGAAACACCTCTTTGCCGTTGAGAACACACAGCCAGGGATCGGCCCCGCCCGGTGACGGCCGGCACTTCCGCCACGCTACATGCTTAAAGCCCACCCGGAGTTCGCGAACCGCACATGGATCGCCCCCGGCGTCCAGCCAACGGATGTGCAGCTTGTATAGCCGCTGCCCGCCAAGCCCGTTGCAGAACCAAGGCTCGACCGGCAGATCGTCTAGCCGGACCCCCCCGGCGGCCTCATCGATACTGTATGCGCGCGTAACGACACCCTCGATCTCCACCAGCACAGACTGCGCAGGACCGACCCGTGGACAACGGAACGTCAGACCGCCGAGCCGAGTGTCTATGTTGTAATCGGTCGCTATCAGCACATCATCAACATCGATCTCATTCCCACATTGAATGGTGACCGCGTCCCAGATACCGATCTGCACGTTGCGTGGCATCCAGTCCCAGTTGTAATTAAACCGAGCCTTTAAATCGCGGATCTGGGATGAGAGGGCCGGCGAGCCGAGGTACCGGGGCAGGTCCTCGAAAATGATCTCGATGACATTCTCCTCGCAGATCTCCACGCCGCGCAGATCAAAGTCGTGGGGCACATAACCGTTTCTGAAAGTGCCGACCTGTTTATTATTGAAAAGCACGCGGCCATAACCATCCAGCCCCCGGCAACGCAGCCACAGCGGCCGACCGTGTCGAAAGTCACGCCGCGGGATGGTGGTGCTGAATACCCAGTCACGGTGCTCGACCCACTCGCAGGCCCGCGAGTCAAGGTTGGTGTTCCAATCAGGCAAAATGCCCGCTTCCCGCAGAGCGCCGTTCACCGAACCCGGGATTCGCACGGGCACATCAGGTACCTCCGGGATCACATCGATAGCCTCTTCGGTGGTCCGCCCCGCCCGCCAACCGTGGGGTGTGTAGCCAGAAACGTGCCACTGATATTTCGATAAATCCACCGCGTCCTCCACTGCTTGTTCGTTCAGCGTATCCCTTGACCGACCACACCTCATGGGCGCACAAGCGTTTTAAGAATGGTTAAACCGATTAGTAACAGCCCACTGGCGGGTTCGGGGATCGCTGCGTCCCCGCCCGGTGGGGAGCCGGCGTTCCAGTTCCCGAGCACGATATTCAGGTCCTCGATGCCTACGAATCCGTCACCGCTGGGGTCCGCCAACGGGTTGCCCGGCGGTACCGCCTGGTTCCATGCACCCAGTACGATATTCAGGTCGGATATCCCCACAAAACCGTCGCCGTCAAGGTCACCGCTGATCGCAGTCAGTCCCAGCACCGTCAGACGCACGCTGGTGGGAAGGTACTCTATGTCAAGCAGCAGGCCGCTTGAGATAACGTCGTCAAACGTGCCGACGCGTGTGCCGGTGGTCAACAGGATCGTAAACACCTCGCCGATGTCAGGTGTCTGACCGGCAATCAAGTCGACAACCAGCGTCCCGCTTAAGGACAGGTTTTCAGCAATGAGCAGGTCCGACACGGCGCCGCCGACTTCGACGTGAAGCGTCCCGAGTACCTGCTGTTCAAAATCACCTTGCAATTCAAGCGTGCCGACATTCCCAGGCCCCGCGATCTCCATCTGCCCGGTCAGATTCAGTACGTCCGCGTCGAGTACACCTTCGACCGAGCCGGCCAACGGCAATTGCAGGTTGGTCACCGTGTCGCCGATCTCAACGCCGTGGTGGGTCTGGCTGATCCCCTGATAGGTCACCGTCACATCGTGCGTCCCCTTGAAGCCGCGGATCGTGCCAGCACCCGAGGCATCGGTCAGCGCTTGTTCGTCGGTCCACCACTGATCGAATACCAGGTCCAGGTAGGCCTGGCCGTTCGGCTTGATCGACCAGTCGCTGCGGTACATCGCGGCGTCGGGACGCCAGTGCGAGTCCTCCCAGAAGCCCCACATGATGAAATCCTTGACCGCCGGGTGGGCAAAGATCGCGGTCATGAAGTCGGCCGTGTACATCGCCTGGAGCGTCTCGTCGGTGGTGTCGAAATCGAACTCGGTGATCTGGATGGGCAGACCGAAATTATCGAACCGGTCAAGGATGTCCCAAAGTTGTTCGGGGCCAGTCAGGTTGCTGTTGGTGAAGTGGCCCTGAAAACCCAAACCTTCGATCGGCGCCCCTTGATTGATCAGGTACTGAATCGTGTCCTCGTGCTGCTGCTGGTTGGGCGAATTGGTGACCCCGGCCGAGGCGAGGATACCGTACTCGTTCAGGTAGAGTACCGCGTTGGGATCGGCGGCCTTGGCGGCGTTGAACCAGTCGACCATCACCTGATCGCCGAGGATGTCCATCAAGTCGTGATTGTTGCGTACCTCGTTGATCACATCCCAGAATTCGACCTTGCCCTTCACGGCGGTAAATTTCTCGTCGATATGATC
>CAZJCN010000136.1:0-7187 GCA_964544195.1 uncultured Phycisphaeraceae bacterium
GTGGAGCCGGCGATGTCGCCGAGGTGTCCCACCCCGGCCTGTCGGCTGAGTTTCAGGCCAAGCCGGACCGAATCGATGATCTGCTTCGGATCGGTCGGGCGGTGTCGGATGACATGCCTGAGCCAGTCGGTGAATCGTCCCGGGTTGGGGGTGGGGCCGAGCGCAGTCAGGTCGAGGTGGACGTGGGCGTTGACGAAGCAGGGCAGGAGCAGGTCGTTTGGCCGATCGACGTAACGAGCGTTCTTGAGCAGGCGTTTGGGCAGGGTGTCGGGGTGGCCGGAGGCGACGATTCGGCCGTGACGAACCGCGATAGCGCCCGGTCGGGCGGATGTGCCTTGGGCATCTCGGATGGCGGCAGCCCGGTAGATCGTCAGTGGTTGCTGATTCATGCAAGGCTCCGTCGCACGGCCGGGTTCGGGCTTTGGTGGATTTCCCACGGCCAGACCGACCCGTTACAATTCGATATTGTTTCGTCCTGTCAAACCCGAGACAAAGGAGTGGCTCCCGATGAAAACGTTGCAGGCTTGGATGATACTCGCATTGGGTGTGTTCCTCGCAACGGGCTGCGTGGCCCAACGTGAGGCCGACGACCTGAAGACAGCTTACCGCAAGAGTCAGGAACAGGTCGTGGACCTGCAGGAACAACTGGCGGAGGCGAAAGCCCGGATCGCGGCGTTGCAGGGCAGTGCCGGCAGCGAGTCCCAAGCCTTGGCCGAGGCCCGCGCCGAAGCCGAACGGCTCCGCAAGGCGCTGGAAGAGGCCGAGGAACGGCTGCGTAACGCCAGTGCCGTGGTTCTGCCCCCCGAGCTGGACGACGCGTTGAGCCAACTGGCGGACGCCAACCCGGACCTGATGACCTACGACGCGGCAAGGGGCATGGTCAAGCTCCGCAGCGACCTGACCTTTGCGCTCGGTTCGGCTGACGTCAGCGCCGGCGCCGCCGCCACGCTCGCCAAGCTCGCCAAGGTCCTCAACTCACCCGCCGCCGCCAACTATGAAGTCCGCATCGTCGGCCACACGGATAACGTCCCGATCAAGAACGTCGGCACCCGGGCCAAGCACCCGACCAACTGGCACCTGTCCGTGCATCGGGCGATCTCGGTGATGCAGTCCCTGGCCAAAGCCGGCGTGCCGCAGAACCGGATGAGCGTGGCGGGTTACGGCGAGTTCCGACCCATCGTCCCCAACACCAAGAGCGGTGCCGAGGCCAACCGCCGAGTCGAGCTGTACCTCGTGGCGATGGGGTCGTCCCCGGCTGATACGCCCAGCGAAGCGCCGGCCGCCCAAGCCCCCGCCGAAGCGCCTGCCCAGCCTAAGCCGGACATCACCCAGCCCCCGGAAGCGTTCAAATAATCAATGCTTCCGAGTGTGAATCCGAATGCGATCCAACCCACCTTCGCGGTGGGTTTTTTCTGCGCGGATCTGATAACGGGCAGCGTTCAGGGCTTCAAGATTAATCGAGTGGGAATCGCCACATTGTTATGAAAATGTCTTTCTTGCGATTGCTGTAGTCTTTACAATGGCCAAGTGATGTGGAACACCGGGACACACAAATTAGCGGTGATGCTGCTGGGTGTGTCCGGTTTATTGACCTCCGCCGTCTCAGCGGAAGTAACGTATCAGGCGGCTGATCTGCGTTACGCTCCTCAAGCGAATTTTGATATCGCACTAGGACGGCCGGCGGTGACGCTCAATCGTCCGACGTTCTCGGCCATCAATGACCTCGGCCAACTTGTCGGTCAAGGGCATGTCGGCGGCAGCACGGCGCCATGGGGCACGCGCCCGTTTTTTTATGATCCGCAGCAACACACGGCCGCGAACCTCGGCGACCTGACATATGACTTCGCCGACCCAGACATGCCCAGCCGTAACGAACTTAGCACAGCTCATGCGATCAACAACGCCGGCTGGGTCGTCGGCACCAGCAGTATGTCTTCATCCATCGGCGTGGCGAACGATCGACCCTTCCTGTGGATCGATGCCGACGGGAACCACGCCCATACGCTGGGGGAGATGCACGAAATCCCTCTCAATCCCGGGGCGTCCTTCGGATCAGCGCTGCGTATCAACAACCAGAACCAGGCTCTGGTCCTTGGCGACACCGGCCTGTATCTCGCTTCACTGGGTGTCTCTCAAGGTAATCTGGCTGAAGCAGCTCCACGCGTCTTTATCACATCTCATGCCGACGTGGTGGACTTGAATGACTCAGGGCAGGTGGTCTTTTCGGCCAACGGCTCAGGCTATGTCTGGCGCGACATGAATCTCAACAGCAGCGCTGATCCGTCCGAGATTGTTCAGATCCCTTCCATGAGCGTCAGTGAAACCATCGTGACCGTTTACGCGATCAACAACAACGGACTGGTGATCGGCACGATGCGAAACGATGCTCGCAAGGAAGTCGGCTTCATCTGGACCGATCTGGACAAGGACCACACCCCCGACTTTACGGATGCCAACGCCAACGGCATCTTCGAATGGAACGAGGCTTCCGATGAGATCCTCCGCTTCCACGTCTCGGGTGATCTCAACAGTAGCACCGAGGACACCTTCTTTTTCGATCTCAACGATTCGGGGCAGGTGGTCGGAGCGGTGTATGACGGTTCGATCCGGCGGGCCTTTGTGTTTGATGGACTACAACTGCGTTACCTGGACGAACTCGTCGACCCTGCTTTTCCCCTGGAGCTTCGTCAAGCCAACGCCATCAGCAACACAGGATGGATCGCGGCGGTCGGTCGGGCTAACGGCGGTAGCACCGACCACATCGTCCTGCTTGCTCCGATACCCCCAAGTCTCCCCGGCGACCTGAACGGAGATGGGTTTGTCGGAATCGATGACCTGAATATCGTGCTGGGTAGGTGGAATCAGGCGGTCCCTCCGCCATCAACGCCGGATCAGGGCGATCCGTCCGGCGACGGATTTGTGGGCATCGAAGACCTCAACCTGGTTCTCAGTAACTGGAACGTGGGCAGCCCGGCGATGGCGGAACCGATCCGCTCGATTCCGGCCCCGAATACCATGCTGACAATGGTTCTGTTAGGGGGCATACGGGTGATGTCACGCACCGTGCGAGGCCACCATGATTGCCTCGACGCCGCTCGGATCTTCATGACTTCGTAGGACGCCAATCAGTCGGTGATAACCTTTCGGGACCTGCAAAATACAGATTTTTTTTCTCTCCTCTCAGCGATGGGATATCGGTTCACAAACCCGTTTCGCTAGCCGAGTTACATGCATAATCGAGGGATTTTTCGGGGCTTCGCTAAGTTTATAATACTGTAAATATCAGTTACTTACAGTATTGGCCCCGATGGTGAAACCTTCGTTGACATGGGCCGAATCCAACCGATAGGATAAGAGCCTGCATCGAGAGATCTGACGGCCTGACGTTCTCAATCGTTAGCCGTGGCGCGCCTCCGCCCACAGGATCGGAGCCCTGTGGCGGAGGTTTTTTTATGCCCGAATATAGCCCGGTGTGGGACTGCTAATACATCCGCACACCGGATATATACCCAGTGGGCGATCAGTTCCGGACGGAAACCCGAACATTTTCTTGACAAAACGCTTGACCAGGGTCAGTGTTCGGTTTATAGTAGGCCCTAACAGATTCCGTATGGCTAAGGGAGGCCCCATGCTCAGCACCCAACAGATCCAGAAGCTCGTCAACAGCCGGGACTACGCCCGCCTGATCCAATGTCTGGCTGATAACGGCACGACGCTGCCTTTGCCGCTTCAGGCCAGGCTCAGTCATCCGGTGCCCGCGCTGGGGCTGGCACTTCGGCGGGCCTGTGAATTGAGCTACGGTCCGACTCCCATGATCCGGGAGCTGGTTCACGAGCTGCTTGCCGGTCAGAACCCCGACGGGAGCTTCCCCGGCTCGATCGACCGGGACCCGCTCGCTACCGCTGCCGCGGCTGCAGGCTTGGCTGCGGTGATCCGGGAGCAGCCTGTCCCGGACCCGGAGCAGGGGCTGGCACTGGACCATGCCTTGGCCGCCCTCGCTGCCATGCAGGATGAACAGGCGATGTTCCGACACAGCGACGACCGGACGATCGAGGACCGGGCCTTGACCAGTGCGATGATCCTCTTCCTGTTGGCGAGGGTGCCCAGGTTCCGGGAAACCTGCCGGTTCGCCGACCTGATGGACTGGTTTGACGAGCGTGCCGACCGGCTCGATGAAGCCACGACCGAGCTGTATCACATGGCCAGCCTCGACGACCCGGCCCGGACCCCTGCGTGTGCGGCATAAGCCCTGCAGGTCATCCCTCTCCCGCATGACGATGAGGGCTCAGGCCGTTGCTTGGAGTCGATTCTGATGAGGCATTGAATCCCGGTTTTTGACATCCGGCTGTTACTTGTCCGCCCCGCCGGCTCCTACTCCCGTCGATCCGCCCGCCACCAGCGGATCGATCGTGCCGGTGTGGGCTTTTTTTATGGGCGTCTTGCCTAGGCGTCTTGTTCTGTTGTTTCATCGTACAATCCGGGACGGCTGTAATCAGGGAGTCTTATTTAGGCTGTGAACTTTCTCGCTCACCTGCATCTATCGGAGCCCACGCCCGCGTCATTCGTCGGGAACCTGTTGCCGGACCTGACGACAGGGCCGATCGATCGGGATCTGCATCCCGAGGTGTTGGCCGGCATAATTACCCATCGTCGAGTCGATGCGTTCACCGATGCCCACCCGGTCTTTGCCCGGACGCGCGCCCGGCTGACCCCATTGGCGGGGCGATTCAGCGGCATCCTCGCCGACTTGTTTTACGACCATGTCTTGGCGCGGTATTGGCATCGGTACCATCACGTCCCGCTCGCCACGTTCATCGATCAGGCGCACCAAGCCCTGTCCGCCCGGCCGGACCTGATGCCGACCGAGATGCGGCCCGTGATTCACCGAATGATCAGTCAGAACTGGCTCCGCTGTTATGACACCGACGCGGGTTTGACGACGATTGTGGGGATGATGTCCACCCGGTTTTCGCAACGTCTTCAACGACCCGTGGACCTGGTTCCGGTCGTCCGGCAACTGCCCGCGTTGCGTTCGGACATTGATGCGGACTTTCACGATTTCTATCCACAACTGATCCATTATGTGATGCGTGAAGCGCAGGCTGCCGAATGCTGATGGTTCGGGTGTGTTCAACTTCCTGTCGGTATATGCCGATGCCTGATATGATCCGTCTTGTTATCAATGAAGCCGACACGAAGTCTTGTCCATCATCACGAACAGGCGCTGTATGAATCGAAATCTTCTGATCGCGTGTGCCTGTGCTCTTTTCGCAACAGTCTTCGCATCGATTGACCTGAGAGCGGAGGAGTGGGGGCGGGTAGCACATCCGCGATTGGGAGATGTGTCCGATCTGGATACACATTCGGCCGGTGTTGAGCCGTATACCGTGACGATCTATTGGGACAATGACGGTTCGATCCTGAAACGGAACAACGCTCAGGACCGCCATTACACCAACGGCAACGCGTTGACGATCACACATCAGCCCGTGTGGGCCGAACGTTTCAAAGATGTATTGCCATTAGAAGAGACGTTCGATCAGACGGCTGCCGGCTTTATCCTCGGCCACCTGATTTACACCCCCGAGAGGATCACCGCACGACGATTACAGCGCGATGATCGGCCGTATGCCGGTTACCTGTTTACGGGGGTGTACCTGCAGCGGTCCAATGATGACGTGTTCGATCATGCGCAGTTCGACGTGGGGATTGTCGGGCCGTCGGCCTATGCAGAACAGTTGCAGGAGGAGTTCCACGACTGGCTGGAACGTGACCAGCCCAACGGGTGGGACAACCAGCTCAAGGATGAATTGACTGTGCAGTTGACGCTTCGGCGCAAGTGGCGGCTTGATCTTCCTGACATTCAGTTCGCCGAATACCGCCTTGAACAGCAGTTTGTCCCCCAGGCAGATATCGCGGTCGGCAGTGTGCATCGTCACTTGGGCGCTGGCGGCACCTGGCGGATCGGTCACAATCTGCCCGATGATTTCGGTCCGGGACGTTTGGCCGACCCGGTCGACGCCACGACCGACTATACGACGAACGTGTCAGGCGGTTACGTTTTTCTGCGTGCTGCCGGACGTGTTGTCGAACACGATCTGTTTCTGGAAGGCAACAGCTTCAAGGAAAGCCATGGCGTCAATGCCGAGACTTTGGTGGGAGAAGTCCAGGTTGGTGTGGCGGCGTACATCCGATGCGAAAGTTGGACACTATTGGCCAACTATTCGCAGACATTTATCAGCAAACAGTTCCAGGGCCAGCGCGGTTCTGATGCCTACGGCTCTTTGGCTGTCAGTGCGGTCAAGACTTTTTAACTCAAGTTGGCTGAATACGTTGGTCAGCCTGCGTATGTCATGGCGCATCAGTTAATCAGTCATTCAGTGTGCCTGATGATCGTGATGTTGTCCGTTGCGCGATTCGAAATCCAGTGAGATGTCGTCCGGGAGTTTACGGATTGACGTCACGCGCATCTCGACGCGAGGTGTCCATTGCATCTCAAAAACGAACTCGACCGCGTCGTTGACGGATAGCTCTTCAAGGGACACACCCGGCGCGGGAGGAAAGGCCATCGTCATGGCACGCATGGGCGTGATGTTGCCCTCGGCATCCTTGAAATTATCGATCGCTTCGTGGCGGATACGTAATTCGCTGGCCGGGTTGTTGGGATCGGGCAGAGAGACGATCCGGCCTCGGACGGTGTAGGTATGGATGAGTGCGTCCTCAGCCGGCTGAGCAGGTTTTGCTTCGGACTGTGAGTTGGAGCCGGCATCCGAACAACCGATCGAGCCGAACAGGCAAGCTGCGATCATCAGGCTGCATCGCAGGCCGGCGTTTTCGTAGATTTTCATGATTATTGTCTTGTTATGCATTGGCAAACAACTATCTTTCGTTCGGGTACGAGACGGATATCCGAATATGCATCGGGCCGAATCATATCAGGAGGGGGCGGTGAATCGCCTGTCTATGAAGCCGTATTCTGTCATGCTCAGCAACACACAAACCGGTCCGGCATTAAATGGCTGTTTCTAAATAAGATATGGGTAGTCGGGCCGACTTTTGCACATTTGAGTGAAGCCTGTTCAGCCCGGAATTGAGGGCGACTTGACGTATGTCACTTACCCGGCTTAGAATACGTCTCTGCCATGGAGGTACGGCTGTTTCAGCCGACCCATCCACTGGCTCTGCCG
>CAZJCN010000137.1:0-7169 GCA_964544195.1 uncultured Phycisphaeraceae bacterium
ACGCCCTGAAGTGGACCGCGGCCCGGATGGCCCCCAAGCAATGGGGCGACCGCATGCACCTGCATCAGACCGGCACGACCTTGCCTCATGTCACGATCAAGCTGTGACCTGCCCCCCAAGTAATATACCAATGTTGATGTTAACCGAACGGTGCTCTAAGGGGCTAGCTGAGGCGGGCGGAGCGCAGCTCAGCTAGCAGCCACATCCGCCAGTCACTATCACATAAGCAGCCGTACTCTCCGGAGTCGAACATGGGCCACTCTGCGTCGGCTTGTCCGGCGGTCCGTAACATTAAACCTCCTGCACAGCGATCGCCCGGCACTTTGCGCGTAGATCCGACAGTTGGGGCAGGGCTTGAGGGTTGCACTGGATGTTCAGTAATGGCATCACCGTGCGGATCATGGCTGGCTCGACGGTCTTGATCTCCTCCGGCGAAATCTCGATTGCTGAAACGGTCACGTGCTTATCCAGCCACAGGATGATCTTGAAGGTGTCGGCTTTGGAGAATTTGTAGTTATTCTTGTTCCGCGCACCGATCAGACTCCCCCTCGGGGGGGTGTAGCCCAAGACCGCCCCAATCGTGCGAAAAAACGTCGCGGCCGACTTATGCCGAAGGTCTTGATCGTGGCAGCGTTTCTTGATCGAACCGGATGCCTTGCCGATGTATATGGGATCAGTCTCGCGCCCCTTTTGCATCTCCGCAAAAGGCTGCGATAGGGATTCCGCCTTGTCCACAAAGATCGCGTACACACCCGGCCGATCGGGCAACGACTTCTCTGCCTGCTGCGGTGTCAGCCGGTGGGTTTTCATCAAGTTGTCCAGTAGTTCTCGGTGTGACATGATAATGTCCGACGAGTGTGACATGCGTTATGCTCCAGCTTTGGGATATGTAATCGGTTCCGCCACTAAGATGAGCTGAGGGCAGGCTACCCCGGTCGGCCTCCATATAAAGACATGTGATCATTTGACAGTTAATAGCTGTAGGTGTCAATACTCTAGCCTGACAACAGTATGTCATAGGAATCATAAACGTCCAGATCAGCTGGAAACCAATCAGAGCGTTTCCCGTGACGAGATGATTGCTTGGTATTACCTGATTGGATCCGTTCTGAAAGCATCCAATAATGCCTAACGTCCCGAATTACCGCCCGCACCTGTCGTGGACCATAAACGGGGGCAAGACCACATCTGATGGTTCAGAGTGACAGCGTTATGTCAGGCCGGGAAACATTTTTTTCAGATTTCGGTCCAAAATCAGAGCAACAACTCTCGCCAGGGGTATATATAGGAGCGAATCGGCGTATCGGGCGTCGGCTCGCTGCCGGACTGCCAGAACGACCCGAACAAGGAGCACGCCACTGATTCGAACCGACCAAATCGTCGAGGAACTGTTCGCCCGTACTCATGCCGGGGTGTACGCCCGTTATCGCCGAGGCCGGCCCGTGATCGCCATGCACGGACCATTCAATGACCAGCTCGGCCTGTCCCTGCTGATCGAACATGAATTGCATTACCGTCCCGACCCTGAACGCATCCGGCGAACCCATGATCCGGCCGGTGAGCAGGCTTGGCGGCTCGGCCAGATTGACCTGCTCACGACTAACGAACTGATCGACCGACTGTACCACCGACCCGGCCCGTGGGTGCTGGGCCTTACGCGGCAAGACCCCAAAGACAAGCGAATGCAGATCGGTACGTTCTATCGCGGTGACCCTATGGTGTGCGCCGGGCTGGCGGGACACCTCGGGTGGCTTGTTGCCCACGGTGCATTACGAAAACGTTTGCTTCAGCAGGGCGTCTCGTCAGATCCTATTTACGCGGTGCGTAATCTGACCAAACTGATCAACCATTACCTCAACGACGGATGCCCTCAGGTTCTGTTCACTGCGGGCTTCCCCGTCTTGCTTGAACACGCGCTGCATGCAACGTTGGAGGCATCGCGGTGAGCAACCGAGCGGACACTCGCATTCAGATCAGCGACCGAGAATCGGTTAAGCGAGGCATGGCGATGCGCCGACCATACACCCTGATTTCCGTTCGTGATTCCGACCGTCGCCGGGTTCACATCCGCCCGCATCGCTTTTGCACAGCTGCGCTGGAACCGGCCTACCACGAGGCGGAGCCGGTCGCGGGATTCACGCCCGATCGGTCGATCACATACATGACGGAAGAAGATGTCCGAGCCATCTGGCAGTTCGTGCGTGAGAATCAGGGCAGATACACCGACATTATCGTTCACTGCGAACAGGGCATGAGCCGGAGCCCGGCAGTGGCCGCAGCGCTTGCCGAGGGATTGGGTATTAATGGTACGAATTCTGGAGATGCTATCAGTCGAACCAGTACGTATTCGATCATCCGGAGCGGACAACTACAAGGGACATCAATGATGAATTCTGACTCCAAAGACCGACCTCTGCCCGGAGCCGAGGAGATCGATGCGTTGCTAGCTTTCCTGCCGATACTGGAACAGCCGGGCTTCCAGTTCGCCGAGCACTGCGGCGGCGAGAAGAACGCAGATGGTACGATCCAGATGCCTTACATGATGCTCACGGAGCCGGCGAGTCGCTTCGTCAAAGCGTTGTATATCCATAACTTCATTCAGCCCTTCCGCTGGAGTCAGTGGCAGGACGAGGCCCAGCGCTACTTGGGCGACCCGTCATTAATTGAACAAGCCGACTTGGAGACAATCTGTAGGTTATTTACCACACATGTTCGCAAGGATCGATTTTGTGACGGGCATCTTGAAGACATGTTCGAGTGCGGGCATTTTATGGGTTTATTGCGCCGCCTAAGATAGGTTGCGTACCCGTCATGATATATTCTAGACAGCAAGAAGATCATCGCTAGGACAATAGGAAGCTACAATGCCACAAGTAGAGATACTACAGAACGGTGAATGGGTAAAGGGATGGCGCATCAGGAAAGGCACATATAATAGCCGAGTCCGATGGGGTGGAGAATATCTCGATACGTACGAAGATATCGTTTCAAACGACAGAGTTCGAGATCCTCATGATCCTGTGCAGACCGCACAGTTCGACTTCAACCGGATCGTGCCTGTGACACCGCTACGGAATCTCTACCGGTATTTACGGAGTGTAAGTGGTGGACGGGTTGCACATTTTGCGGCTGTCGATGAGCGATTGAGTCCAGTATCCGGTCTCGAGCCAGAGCAGTTTCTCGGGCGTATCTTCGATGTAAGCGTGGATCGCTTTGCAACGTATATCAACCAAGAGCCATTCGTGCCGGAGGAAGCCGGCAGGCAGCCCTTCGACAACGGCTCGCACTACGCTAAGCAACTCGTTGAGCAATGGAAGCACAACCACGATGGGTGCGCAGGCATGCAGTTCGTGGACTACGAAGTCAGCCCCTATCGAACCACTCGTAGCTGTTTCGAAGATGGCCTACCGGCAAAGAAATCAGGTCAAGGCGGGGTTGACCTGTTGCTATCTCGTGACGGCCACCCCGTCGTCGGCGAGATCAAGGCGAGTACCGAAACTGTTGGCTCCACGTTCGCGTTGATTCAGGCATTGACCTATGCAGCGGAACTCGCAACTAAAGCACAGCAGGCTCGCTTGAGAAATTCGTACCCCAATCGTTTTACCGAAGGCAAGAAGGTCGAGATCGCCATCATCTTGGAAACTACAGATAACCTGGTTGATGGCGATCTACAATTGACAAAAGATCTGGCAACCAAATTGATGCAGCGCGAGGAGGTTAAGAAGCACCTGGCAAATATAAGTCTGCTGAAAGTGCATTTGGATGAAACAGGGATTGTGGCCCATCCGATCGACTGATCAACTCAGACCGTCACCCAGTCGCCATCATCGACAATACAGACTTTCCTTGTCCAGTCGCGAAAGCAATCTGGGTGTTCGCCATGAATAGGGAAGACTGTCGCAGTCGGGAACGCCCCCCGCAATGAACGCAGGCTATCCGTCGCCGCATGCCCGGAGGTGTGACACTGATCCATCGGAATTGACCACCTCTGCAGCCAGTCCAGCAGCGGCTGATTCTTCTCGTCCTTCAGGTAGCCGCCCCACACCGACACTATGAGTCGGCCGATCTTCAAATTCTCGATCGCGTCAAGATCGCGGATCATGCTCGGGCGGAACAACATCACCGAACGATCGGCTTCGGCTGCGATGCCTTCGGGGTAGATGCGGTACGGCTTGAGTGGGTTCACCAACTCGAACGCCTGATCGCGAATGATGCGGTACCGTTGGCACGAGGGCAGGAACACGCGGATATCCGGCCAGCTGGCCTGGGGGATGTGTTCGTTGCCCGTCGCCCGAAGGATGTGAGTAGTGTAGACATCGAGGATGAGTTGTCGCTTTGCCTGTCGGCACGCCTTGTAGAGCGTGACCAACCGGTCGATGTTCTGCCCCGATGCCCACACCAGCGTCAGACCGTCGGTCCGCTTGAAGAGTTCAACGAACTTCGGGACGAGGCCGTCTTCGGTGGGGAACCCCCTGTCCGTCTCGGGGCGACCCAGCGTCGTGCCTTCCATCAGCAGCACATCGACGTCCTTCGGTGGGCCGGCAATAAGTCGCTCGACCAGTTCGGCCTTGCGGCCATGAGCGCGGAAGTCGCCGGAGTAGAACAGCCGCTTGCCGTCTGCTTCGACCATCACGGCATAGGCGTCGTAGGCCGAGTGATCCACCAGGTACGGTGTGATCGTGAACAGCCCCAGTTCGATAGGCTGACGATGGGCGAGGTGTATTACGTTTTGCAGCCTCAGCCCTGCAGGCGTGAATAGGTCGGCAGCTTCGAGAATGGACTGTGCCGCGGATCCGATCAGGAAAGTCGTCTCGGGTGGCAGACGATAGGCGAGGCCGTAGTGGTCCTGGTGGGGATGGCTGATGATCACGCCCAGCAGCGACGGGTCTGGCCTATCAAATCCCGGTACCGGGTGAAGGGGCATGTCATCTGGATCAACTACATCCAGCGGCAGACCGATATCGAGCACGATTCGTTTATCCTGCGACTCTATCTCAACACAGGTGCCCCCAATCTCCTTCGTGCCTCGATGGATGCAGAAACGCATGACGGGACTCCTTGTGAAAGATACATTAAGGCACAAAGTCATGCCACTGGCGGATTTCTAGTCAGGTCGTCCCAGGCTCGCATACTTAGAGGTGATCAATGTGGCTATTCACACAATATGGATTTTTCAGTGTTGTTCTGGCTCGAAAGGTTCTGCATGGGCAAGTAACGAGTGAGTCGGATCCCGATTCGGTGATGATACGGGCGCGCGTTGCTCAACATTTGAGGAATCTGCAAGAACGCTTTCCGGATCTTTCCAAGGCGGAGATTCAGCAAAGTGACGACACGGACTACCGCTATCGGATGATCGTCCCCAAGATGGTATGGACCGCTTCGCTACAAAGACTGGGAGAAGAGCTTGACTACACCAACTTTAAGAGCGTCTGTTACCATTCTGAGCTTACAGACCGGACATATGACGAGGTTCTCCATGCTGTCTGGCTTAATCACCTTGGACTACAGGATGCGGAAGCACACGGGAATCAATAATCGCGGGAGAATAGAATGCTTGGTCCATCCAACCGGGCCGCTTATGTGTTCGCGAATAGCGTAATGGTGGATATTGATATGGCCCCCTCCCCGTGAAATGATCCAGATGATGTGAGAGAATCCATCCGGCCGTACGCCGGAAAGGATTCCTTGATGAAGAAGCGACACAGTGCCGACCAGATCGTGGCCAAGCTCCGCCAAGCGGATATTGAACTGGGCAAGGGGTTGAAGGTGCCGGAGGTCTGCAAGCAGCTGGGTATCAGCGAGCAGACGTACTACCGCTGGCGGACGAAGTACGGCGGGATGGACCCGGTGATGGCCAAGCAGATGAAGGAGCTGGAGGCGAGAGAACGCGCGGCTGAAGAAGCTGGTGGCCGACCAGGCGTTGGACATGCTGATCCTCAAGGAGGCGGCCCGCCCAAACTTGTGAACCCCGAGCGGCGTAGACGCACGGTGGGTAAGGTGCGTCGTCGTTTGGGGCATGACAAGGTGAGTGAACGCCGAGCGTGCAAGGCTCTGGGGCAGCCCAGGAGCACGCAGCGGTACACGGCCAAACGGCCGGATGCGGACCGTCAGCTGATCGAGACGTTGCGTCGGCTGGCCGAGTCGTATCCCCGCCATGGCAGCGAGCGGATGCACGAACTGCTGGTGAACACCGGCTGGCGTGTGAACTTCAAGCGGGTGCATCGGTTGTGGAAGCAGGGGCACATGCAGGTGCCGACGAAACAGCGTAAAAGGCGGCGATTGCCGGGTCATTCGGCCAACGGCTGCGTGCGTCACCGCCCGACCCACCGCAACCACGTGTGGAGTTACGACTTCGTGATGGACCGCACGGAGGACGGGCGACAACTGAAGCTATTGGTGGTGATCGACGAGTTCACGCGGGAGTGCCTGGCGATCGAGCCGGCACGGTCGTTCACAGCTAGAGACGTGAAGCTGACGCTGGGTTACCTGTTTGCGGTGCGTGGAGCGCCGGTACATATCCGATCGGATAACGGCCCGGAGTTCGTGGCCGAAGAGATTCAGAAGTGGCTTGGGCAGGCGTCGGTGGATACGCTGTACATCCAGAAGGCCAGCCCGTGGGAGAACGGGTACGTGGAGTCGTTCAACAGCCGTCTGCGGGATAAACTGCTCAACCGTGAATTGTTCCTGGGCTTGGACGAAGCGAGGTACGTGTTGGACGAGTGGCGTAACGAGTACAACCACCACCGCCTGCACGGCGGGATTGGCTGGCAGACGCCGGCGGCGTACGCCGCGATGTGTGACGATAAAGCTGTTGGGGTGTTCCCGACGGCGCTGATGGGTGCAGACCCTCCGGTCGGGGCTACGCCCCTCCCTACGGCTCAGCAAGCAACTACACACTCACCGATTCTCTCATAGCAACTGGACCAAAATACCCGAGGGGGTCATACCCAAGCTCCAGAGGTGGCAGACTTCTGTCTGACCGATACGGTGGATACGACCGAACCGTTGCTCAAGTCGGTTGGGATTCCACGGCAAATCATAGTTGACCATCAGATTCGCACACTGAAGGTTGACACCTTCGCCGGCGGCGTCTGTGGCGACAAGGACCCGGACATCCTAGGCTCCGTCTCAAAACTGCATCGACACACGGATTTTACCCGATGTGAAGC
>CAZJCN010000138.1:0-7137 GCA_964544195.1 uncultured Phycisphaeraceae bacterium
CTGATCGCGTACCGCCAGGCCCAGACCGACGCGGTGCCCGAGCATCCCCCAGCCTAAGCGTCTATCGCCCGACCTCAATACAAGACATGCCATGAATAGGCACCCGGTCACACCGATCGGGTGCTGTGGCATGTGCCACCCATCCCAGAATTGGTCTGGCGCGTTATACAAAAGATTAATTTATCTTTATAATGGTCGCCCACCCTCATCGGAAAGGAGCGACCGTGACCAGCCTCACCCCCGCCGCCGAGTCCAAGCCTTCGTTCCTCGGCCTGATCCCGATCCGGTACCAGGTCCTGATCGGGGCGGTCGTGATTCAATTGATCCTCGGGACGGTCTATGGCTACAGCATCTTCTGGCAGCCGTTGAACGCCGAGGTCTTCCCGCCGGTCGTCACGCAGGCCGAGCTGGACGCCATGGCTGCCGCGGGACGGGACACCACCGGCCTGACCGTCGTGGCGGATGAGGCGGCCCGGCAGGCTCAGATCACCCAGCAGAAAAGCTACCTGAACCAGGCCTTTTCGATCTGCATTCTTTCGTTCGCGTTGACGATGATCCTCGCCGGCCGCGTACAGGACGTCTGCGGGCCGCGCCTGCCGGCGATCATCGGCGCGGTATTGATGGGCATGGGATTCATCACCGCGTCATTCATGAATTACCCGTTCGTATTCTTCCTGGCTCACGCGCTTTTGACCGGCGGCGTCGGCATGGTCCTGCTGATGGTCTACGACGCGCTGCTCGGGTCACGGGAAACACTCAAGCACAACCCCATGCTCCGATACGCCCCGCAGTCGATCATGATCGCGGTCGTGGTGGCGGGGGTGACCACGGGGACGCAATTCGTCGGGAAGCTCGGTCCGGTGGACAAGATCTTCATGCTCTGGGCCACCGTCGGCTTCCTCGCCGGTGTGGGCATCGGCTTCGCCTACGTCTGCCCGATCGCCGCACTGATCAAGTGGTTCCCCAACGCCAAGGGCTTGGTCAGCGGCCTGGCGGTGGCGGGTTTCGGTTTCGGGGCGTACCTGTTCAAAGGCCAGCAGCTCGGGGCGGTGGGCTACATTGAAAAGCACGGCATCACCGAGTTCTTCATGGTGCACGGCGTGATATGCCTCGTCCTCGTCACGCTCGGTGCGTTGCTGCTCCGCAACCCGCCCAACGCGACGGCACCCGCCACCGGCACCACCACCGATTCAAGCTGGCGCGACACCCTCAAGCGCCCGGCGTTTTATACCCTCTGGCTCATGTTCTTCTCCGGTGCGATGGCCGGGCTGATGGTCATCGGCATCATCAAAGGCTTTGCCGGCGAGCAGCTGATCAAGGGCGCCTTGGCCGGCGGACAGACACTGACCGATGAACAAAAGGCGGCGCTGATCCGACAAGGCGCCGAAGCGGTGGGTTACCTGGCGATCTTCAACGCCGTCGGCCGGATCGCATGGGGCCTGATCTCTGACAAGATCGGCCGGACCGGCGCGATGATCGCGATGTTCCTGCTGCAAGCGGTCACCATGGCACTGCTCACACAAGCGACGACCGAACTAACCATCGCCGTCGCCGCCAGCATCGTCGGGTTCAACTTCGGCGGAAACTTCGCCCTGTTCCCCTCCGCCACCGCCGACCTGTTCGGTGCCAAGAACCTGGGTGCCAACTACGGCTGGGTGTTCACCAGCTACGGCATCGCCGCGGTGATCGGCATGCTGGCCGGCAATACCGCCAAGCAGATGACCGGCGACTACTTCCCCGCGTTCCTCGCCGCCGCGTGCCTGTGTGTGATCTCCGCCGGCCTGGCCGTGGCTCTCGGACGCAGCATCGCCAAACAGCGCGCCGCCGCCATCAACTGAACCTGTTCACCCATCATCCCCACACCACCCGGCAACCGTCGCGGATCACTCCCGCGGCGGTTGTCTTACAATGTCACCATGCCCGAGACACCCACCCCACACGAACCGGTCACGCTCCACGAGTTTCAGCAGTACATCCGCGAACGCTACTACGCCACCGACTCGGCTCGCGGCACACCCCGCACGTTCATGTGGCTGATCGAGGAAATCGGCGAGCTGGCCACCACCCTGCAAAAGATCAAGGGCGAAGGCGGCAACACCTCCGGCGGATCGACCCACGAAGACCTTGAAGGCGAATTCGCCGACGTCCTCGCCTGGCTTTGCACACTCGCCAACATCAACGACGTCGACCTGACCGCGGCGATCACCAAAAAGTATCTCAAGGACGGCGGCCCGAAGGGCCATAAATGATCGGCAACTCAAGTAGTCGGTGGGTCCAACACCACCGCCTCAGGCTCCTGTGTCTCATGACGTGATGCCGGGGACGAATCCAGAAACGTGGCAATAGCCTGCGCGATGCCCTCCGCATCAAGGCCGACCTCGGCGAGCTGTTCCTTCCGGCTGCCCTGCTTGATCCAGCGCATCGGCAGGCCCAATCGCTTGATGCCGTGCGTCGCAAGCCCCAGCTCGTTGCACGCCTCCAGCACCGCCGACCCGAAACCGCCGGCCAGCGCGTGATCCTCGATCGTCATCACCGGCACCCCGGCACCGATCACTTTCCGCAATAACTCGCTGTCCACCGGCTTGGCGAACCGTGCGTCATACAACGCGATGTCGTAAGCCGAATCGGTTTGTTCGCGCAACCGCTCGATTGCTTTTGCCCCGTCGTACACCGGCGTGCCGTAGGCGAGGATCACCAGGTCCGGCTTGCCCTGCGGCGCAATCATCAGGTTCGCCTTGCCCAGCTCGAACGGCGGACATTCGGCTTCGTCCTGAATCGGTCGCTCGGCAACGTTGTCGCGCGGGTAACGCAGGAATGTCGGCCCGGCGTCGTAGTCACGCATGAAACGCAACGCCGCACGCAACGTCGGCTCGTCGCTCGCCGCCAACAGCACCGCGCCGGGCAGAACACGGAACATCGCGATGTCCATGAACCCGTGATGCACCGCGCCGTCCCCGCCGACCAGCCCGGCCCGATCCATGCAGACCCGCACCGGCAGGCTCTGTAACGCGACTTCCTGAAACGCCTGGTCCAGCGCTCGCTGACTGAACGTCGAATACACCGCAAAGAACGGCTTGTGACCCGCCTTGGCGATCCCCGCGCACATCGCCATCGCGTGGGATTCGCAGATCCCCGTGTCCCGCGTCCGGTCCGGGTACTTCGCCATCAGCTTGTCCACGCCCGTGCCCGGCCCCATCGCCGCGGTCACCGCGTAAATCTGCTCATCCTCTCCCATCAGCTCCAGCATCGCGTCCGCAAACGCGCTGGTGAAACTCCGCCCACCCTTGGCGACCTCCACCCGGCAGCCGTCCACCACGAACGGCTTGGGCGAGTGGAACACCGTGGCGTTCTGCTCGCTGAAACTGAAGCCCTTGCCCTTGATCGTCTTGGCGTGCAACAACACCGGGCGATCGATGTCCTTCACCTCGTTGAGCATGTCGATCAGTGTCGGCAGGTCGTGCCCGTCGATCGGCCCGACACAGACCAGCCCGAAATGCTCGAACATGTGGTCGGTCGCCAGCGCGTGCTTGAGCATCTCCCCGCCGCGGTGATAGATCTCCTCAAGGATCGATCCGCCGGGGATGTGTTCCAACACCTTGTGTGCGCGTTTCTTGAAGTCACCGTAGGTCGGGCTGACCCGGATGCGATCGAAGTACGCCGCCATCGCGCCCTGTGGCTCGCTGATCGACATCCCGTTGTCGTTGAGCACCACCAGGAACTGACGGTCCAGTGTCCCGGCATTGTTCAATCCCTCGAACGCCAGTCCGTTGACGATCGACGCGTCCCCGACCAGCGCCACGGTCTTTCGGTCGGCTTCGCCGTTGAGCTGATCGCCCCGCGCCATCCCCACCGCCGTGGAGATGGCCGTCCCCGCGTGCCCGACCATGAACAGGTCGTAAGCCGACTCCGCCGGGTCCGGGAAGCCCGCCATTCCGTCGCGCTGACGCAGCTTCGGCAGCAGCCCCTGCCGCCCGGTAAGCAATTTATGCGGGTAGCACTGATGCCCCACGTCGAACAACAGCCGATCCCGCCCGAAATCGAACACGTAATGCAGCGCGATCGTCAGCTCCACCACCCCCAGGTTCGGCGCCAGATGTCCACCGGACCGCGACACCTGGTCGCAGATCGCCTGCCGGATCTCCTGCGCCAGTTGCGGCAGTTGATCGATCGCCAGCCGTTTCAGGTCGGCCGGGCTGTGGATCGTGTTCAAGAGCGGGTCAGCCATGGGTCATGATTCGGCAGTAGGGGCGCAGCCAACCGAGGCACAAGCTTCTTTCTCGCTAGCCTTGGCCCGTCACCAACAGATTCTATCTGATTTCTTCTCGGCAAACCGACGTGCCCAGCCGTAAACCTCGGCCAAGCTCGAAATCCACACCCTTACTTGCGACGAACCGCCATGAAGTCGCACAAGTCACGCAGGGGGTCCGCCTTGGCGTCAAAACCCGACAGGGCGTCCAAGGCCTCGGCATGCAGCCTTTCGATCTGCTCGCGCGTCCCCTCCACGCCCAGAATCCCCGGATATGTCAGCTTGCCCTTCTCCGCGTCCTTCTGCGTCGCCTTGCCCAGTTCCTTCGGCGTCGCGGTCACGTCCAGCAGATCGTCCACCGCCTGGAACATCAGCCCCACCGCCGAGGCATACCGCGTCAGCGCCGACAACTGAGCCGCGTTCGCGCCGCCGCAGATCCCGCCCATCCGGCAGGCCGCCCGCAACAACGCACCGGTCTTGTGCCGATGCACCTGTTCCAGTCGGTCGATCGGCTCAAGCCCCTCATCGTCCGCCACCTGCTCGGGCAGCGTGTCCATGACCTGCCCCACGATCATGTCGTTGGCACCGATCGCCAGCTCCCGGATCACCTCCAAAGCCGTATCCGCCGACTTCATCCGGGTCGCCACCAGCTCGAACGCCAGCCCGAACAGCCCGTCCCCCGCCAGGATCGCCATCGCCTCCCCCGCGTGCTTGTGCAGCGTCGGCCGACCCCGCCTCAGATCATCGTCATCCATCGCCGGCAGGTCGTCGTGCACCAGGCTGAACGCGTGGACCAGCTCCACCGCCCCCGCCGCCGGCAACGCCTGATCCGCCCGACCGCCCACCGCCTCGCAGCAGCGGATCACCAGGATCGGCCGGATCATCTTCCCCCCGCCGAACAACGCGTACTCCAACGCCGACCGCAACGCCCCCGGCATCGGCCGATGACGCAGAAACGCCGACAGATACGCCTCCACGTTCCGCGCAGGCAGCGTGATCTGATCAATATCCAAACGACTCACATCCACAAGGCTCATTGTAGGGGATCTCTACCCTTCTCCCCCGGCCAAGGCGAGCAGAGCATTCTACCCGATCCACGCCGGCAGCCCCAAACGACATGGACTTTCACCGCCAGTTCGCTGTGGTTCCTTCAACCAAACATTCTTGACGAAATGCGCCCATGAACCCGCCGAACCATTTATCAAGTTCACCTAATTTCTCCAGACAACCAACCCGCCACATGGCTTGGACCTCTTAGGCTGCCAGAAACTAATGACCGGGTTAATCGGGTGTCGAAATCATGGGCCGTTGGGGCTTGAAAACGCACAAACCTCACACATAATGGTTTTAGCAGGTTCCATTTCCCTTAGGACGGGCTGTTTTTAACTGGTATCGCGTCGGCCCCTCCACCCATCACACCGCGGGGAGATGGCTATTAATAATCATCCTGCCTCCATACAAGTATGCAGGAGAACGACCATGATTGACTCGCAACACAAGCTGCCCCTTGCTTCACCTCACCACCCCCAGACCCTCACATTTTGTAACCGAAGCCTTATATCCCGGTTCGCAATAGCGGTTGGTCTCATGCTGGCCTTGCTGAATACCACCAAAGCTCGGGCGTCCCTGACCTGGACCACCGTCGATATACCCAACAGCTCAAACAGCTACCTGACCGACATCGACAACGGTGCCCTCGTCGGCGTCCGTGTTCAGGCTTTCGGGCCGGACACCGACGGGGCCACTTTTTCCTGGGACGGCGTCAACTGGTCACTGGGTATGTCCGTCCCCTTCTCGGGCGTCATCGTCACGCACGCGTTCGGCATTGACGGCGACCAGATCGTCGGCCGGATCATCAACACCTTGTCCAATATCCCTTCCGGATACTTCTTCTCACCATCCACCGGCCCGCTGTTTCAAAACCCACCGATTGGAGGGTGGTCTTATCACACCGGGATCGACGCCGGCCACATCGTCGGTGTCCGCGGTTCTATCCCGGGCAGTTGGGAAGGCTACCTCTATGACGGAACCAACTGGTCCTTCTTCAACCACCCCAGCACCACCCCCGGCATCGGCTGGACATCCTTCTGGGGCATCCAAGGCAACCTGATCGTCGGCGAGTTCTCCGTCTTGAACGGCCACGACCCCAACGCCGGCCCGACCGCGGGATTCGTCTATGACCGTCTGGCCGACACATGGACCACACTCAGCTTCCCCGGTTCCGTCTCAACTCAGGCCTTGGGCGTCGACAACGGCTACATCGTCGGCGACTACGCCGACACCCACGGCACGATCCACGGCTTCCTCTACGACCTGCACACCGATACCTGGACCGGCCTGGACTTCCCCGGTGCCAGCCAGACCGCGGCCTGGGGGATCGACGGCACGACCATCGTCGGCTGGTACGAGGACACGGCCGGTAACAGTCACGGCTTCATGCTGGATGCGACATCATTGATCATCCCGGAACCACATGCCCTGACCGTTCTGCTCGTGGGCCTGTCTGCCGGGCTGGTCCGTCGCCGAAGATGATTCCAGCGATCAGATTAACGCAACCACGCACCCCGGTTCGGAGGTGGGTAGTTCCCGTGACTACTACACATGAGCCGAGGGGCAGGAGCTCCCTTGGCTCCCCACCCCCCTCATGCCCCGCGCGCACAAAACCTCTCGCTTCACAGCCATAAAATCACAACGCGCCTGAACAATCGTTACTCCTTGCGGCAGCAACACCTCGCACAGTGCGCCGCCTTGAAACGGACGCATTCGTGCGCGCATACGCGGGCTTTTTTCCTTTAGTGGAGGCACGACGTTTTCAGTGTTGATGATACAACGCCACTCGTGTCTGCCGACAAGTTCACGCCGGCGTGGCCGGCTGTCGCTGAGTATCCGTC
>CAZJCN010000139.1:0-7124 GCA_964544195.1 uncultured Phycisphaeraceae bacterium
GGTTGTGGCCGGCGCAGGGCATGACGACGGATCAGCCCGGCCAAAGGCTTGACTGATTTCGGATCGGTCAGGTTGACCGCTTTGGTCCGCACGCCTCGGTTCGTCCGGAACGCCTCATGCCATTGGTGTGTGACCTCCGGGTCCGCCAGGTCCGCTTTGGTCAGCAGGGTGACGCATGGCACATCACCGGGTCGGCCCTGCTCGCCCTTGCCCGGAACCTCCCGGCGAAGCTCATCCAGCAGCGGATTGCTCGACGACATAGGCATCCGGGCGTCCAGCAACTCGATCACCACATCACACTCGGGCATCAGGGCCTTGAGCGTCTGGCGGGTCTTGTGCATGTGCCCGGGGAACCACTGGATCGACATGCCGTGCATGGTAGCAGCCGTGAGAGAAACACACTGAATGGCATTGAGTGTGTTTAATATTCTAGAATATTGATATACTGCCTCCATGAACCTTTCCAACCAATCTCTCGTCTGGCTTGCCTGTCTCCTGTTATCGATCAGTACCGGTTTCGGCGATACCCCTCCGCAAAAGGACAGCTCGGCCACCCAAGACCAACCCTCAGCCACTACGCCCGATACCGAAGTGCAGGCGGTTGAGCCCACAGCGGAGCAGCCACCTGAACCCGTTCGTGTCGAACTGACTCAGAAGCAACGGCAGATCTCTGAACAGCTCGGCATTGACACCGACTTGCTGACCTCACTGATCAACAAGCCGTTGTACGAGTTCAGTGAGGCCGAGGTGGACGTCTACCTGCGATACCTCAACGCCTTTGAGCCCAAGCTCCGTGATCGCGTTCGACACCTGGCACGCAAGAACATCGGCCAGCCCTACGAGATCTATCTCCTCGGGGAGATGCCGTTTGAACACTACGACCCTCAGCCGATTTATTGTCTGACCAAAAGCGATTGCCTGGTGTTCTGCGAACACACCTATGCGATGGCCTTGTCCAGCAACTGGGAGCAGTTCATCCGCATGCTCCAACGGATTCGCTACGCCAACGGCCGGATCGGGGTGGCCACCCGAAATCACTTCACCGAGTCCGACTGGAACATCAACAACGCCTGGCTGGTCCGCGACATCACCGCAGAACTGGCCAGACAGCGCGGCGTACGGTTTGTTCAGAAAGTCGACCGGGCCCGGTTCCTGCGGACTCGCTACGGCCTGGAAACCGACATCCCCGTCCAGGAACACGAAGACGTCTACCTGCCCTTTGAGTACATCGATCAAGCCAAATCCAGACTCCGTGACGGCGACTTCGTGAACATCGTCCGAGGCAGGCCGGCTAAAAAAGACGGCGGGAAGAAAAGCGAGTCCCCCGAAGGAAAGAAAATGAATAACGTCTTCGGCGGCAGCGCGTGGGTCGGCCACACCGGCATGATCGTCCTCGGAGACGACGGGCAGGTTCACCTGATCCACTCGGCCAAACCATGTGTCCGGGAGGAACCGATCGACGAATACATCCGTGCCGCGACCGAAAACCTCGACGAACGTGACGCGGCGGGCAAGCCACGGTTGCTGGGCTTCAAGTTCCTCCGATTGCAGAACGACCCGACCGGGAATCTCCGCCGGCTCGACGGCCCGCAGGCCCCGCGGGTCACCCTGCCGGAAGCGGGCCTGTTGAAGTAGGAAATCAGATACCGCGTTGACGAAGATGAAGACCTGAAAGGGCCATCATCACAAGCAAGATATGGCCGGGTTCCGGGATGTTTTGAGCTGCTTCGCCTGAACTTGGGGGCACCCCCTTATTCCAGTTGGACAGTACGGCATTCAGGTCCTCGATCCCGACATAGCCGTCACCCGAGGCGTCTCCCTCCAGCAGATCGCCGGGCGTGACCGTCTGGTTCCATTTACCCAACACAATACCCATATCTTCGATGCCGACGAACCCGTCGTCGTTAAAGTCGCCCGGCAACCTGAAGACACCCGAGCCGAAATTGACACCGAACGACTTGCACCACACCGAGATGGCTTGGTAATTGTCGAAAGTCTGGCCCGGGGGTAAATCAAACCACAGCGGTCCTTGAGTTCCATCATAAACCGTGCCGGAGATGGCCGGTGTTATTCCCAAACCATTCGTATACGCCGCGTTTGTGTCGTCTGTACCCAAGTAAAAATAAACAGCCGGGCCACCACCGTCATACGTGAATTGGTCAACTCGGAACGTATCGGCAGCCGTAATCGTGACGGTTCCGCTGACGTTATGAAAGATGGTCTGCAGTTCCGCCACCATGCCGACGCCAGCCCCGAACGCGGGGCTGATCGCCAACTCGCAGAGAAATAACGCTGCCCCCACCTGAAAGGGTTTAACCCAAGACCCACCCATTTCGTACCGCCTTTCGTTGAGGTGAACAACTCGTGCCAGGCACTTCCCAGCCGGATCGGCCCGATTATAAGTAAGGCAAGATTCATAATATAAGGTTAGGTGGGTTGGTTGGACAGAGACACTCTTCCTGATTCCCGGAAATGAATCTCGCATGGCCTGCGGCTACGGGGGGTCAAATGCCGCCCAAGGTTGACGAAAGGTTGATTTACAGCGACACTTACGGCTTAGCCTCGCCCGGCTTTCCGGCCTGGCGCAGGTGTATGCATGGGGTGGGGTGAGAGACGTTCCCGGTGTCCGCACAGGCGGGCCGAATGTGTCGGCGGAATGTCGGCGTAAGTTTCCTGAGATTTTGGAGTGAACCAGATGGCACGTGTACGAGGTGGCGGCGGTTCCGGCTCGGCTTGGGCGTTGGTGTTTTTCGGGGCCGGATTCTTCATCTGCCTGCTGCTGGCGATCGTGTTCTACACGCAGGTCAGCGGTGCCCGTCAGGGCGAGCAAAACGCTAAGACTCGGTTGGCGGAGTTCGCGACACCCACCGAGCAGAGCCTGCCGGAAATCGAGGCGCTGAAAGGGCAGGGCAAGTCGGTTGTCGGCGCCTTGCTCGAGGAGCGAAACTGGCTGAGGACCACGCTGGCCAGCGACCCGAACATGAGCCGTGAGGAAATCCAGGCGGCGCTGGACGCCCTCGGTGTGCAGGGCGCGTCACTGCTTCAGGAGGCAACCCGACTCAAGAACGAACTGGCCGGGGCTGTCCAGTTGAACAAGACCCTTGAGCAGGAACTGGCCCAGGCCCGCAAACGAGCCGAGGCCGCCGAACTGGCCAAGAGCGACCTCGACAAGAGCTACCAGGCGTCGCTGAACAACCTCAAGGCGACCTTGGCTCAGACCACCGAAGCGCTCGAAGCCACGCGTCAGAAGATCGAGCAGCAGAAGTCCATGCTGGAATCTCAGATGTCTCAGACCCGCGAGGAATACACCACGCAGATCGCGGCACTGGAACAATCGCTCAACGACCGGGACGCCGAGATCCGACGACTCCGTAAAGTCATCGACGACTTGACGGGCTCCGGCGGACAGGACCCCGGCCCCGGCAACCTGACCAAGGCCGACGGCCACATCGTGTCCGTCATCACCGGCCGATCTGAAGCCTATATCAGCCTCGGCCGATCCGACCGCGTGCAGATGGGCATGACCTTTGAAGTGTTCGATGCCAACGAGCTGGTCAAGCTCGAAAACTATGACACACTCCGCGGCAAGGCTACGCTTGAAGTCGTCAGCGTCGATAAATCGATCAGCCTCGCCCGCGTCGTTCGGCTCGAACGTGGCAAGCTGATCCATGAAGGTGATCAGATCATCAACCTCGTCTACGATCCCAACGCTGTGTACAAGTTTTATGTCTACGGCGAATTCGACCTGGACCTCGACGGCGACCCTGACCCCAACGGGCTGGACGCCATCAAGAGCCGGGTGCGTCAGTGGGGCGGTCGCCTCAGCGACAGTCTGACCTACGATGTCGACTACCTGGTCTTAGGCATGGAACCCCCGTTGCCCGCCGCGCCGCCTGAAGGCGAGGTCGACCCGGTCAAGATCGCCGAGTATGTCCAGGCTCAGCAGGAATACGAACGGTATCAGGAGCTGATCGGCGAGGCGCGATCGACGTCACTGCAGATCCCGATCCTGAACCAGAACCGGTTCTTGGCCCTGACTGGTTACTACGACCGCTAGGCCGCAGCCGATGGCGAGAAACCAAGGCCCAATCGTCAATTGGTCGCAATATCTGGGCGCGCGGCTTGCAGCGATGGGCCTGACCATGTTCAGCGTTGAGGCTAACCTGCGCACCGCCGCGACGATCGGCCGGGCGATGTATCTGTGGGATAAACGGCATCGGGAGCGGGCTTCTCGCAGCATCGCCCTGTCTTTCCCGGAATGGTCAGAGCAACGTGTCGCCGAGGTCTGCGAAAAGTCGTTCGAGCACTTCATCCAGCTCGCGTTCGAGGTTCTGCACACACCCCGGGTGATACACCGCGACTCTTGGGCGACGCGGATGACCCCCGTCAATCTCGGCCCGGCCCTTGACCTGCTCAACGCCCGACAGCCGGTGATCCTCCTGACCGGCCACCTCGGCAACTGGGAGGTGCTTGGATACATGCTGGCCGTCATCGGGTATGATATCGACGCCATCGCCCGCCCGATCGACAACCCTCTGATCAACAAATGGCTGCTGGGGATCCGCGAGCAGCGGGGGATGCGGATTATCACCAAGTGGGACGCGACCGGACAGATGCTCGAGGTGTTGCACAACGGCGGGGCCCTCGGCTTCATCGCGGACCAGAACGCCGGCGAAAAGGGGCTGTTCGTCCCGTTCTTCGGCAGGCTGGCCAGCTCCTACAAGTCCATCGGGCTGCTGGCGATCCGGGAACGGGTGCCGATCATCTGTGGCTACGCCCAGCGGACCGGGCCGGGGTTTCACTACGAGCTGGGGGTTGAGGACGTGATCACCCCCGATGATTGGCACGACCAGCCCGATCCGTTGTATTATGTCACCGCCAGGTACGCCCGGGCGATCGAGATGATGGTTCGACGTCGGCCCGAACAGTACCTCTGGATGCACCGGCGATGGAAAAGCCGGCCCCGGCATGAGCGGCTGGGCAAACCGATGCCCAGGGCCCTTCGGCAGAACCTTGAAGCCCTGCCATGGATGGATCAGACCCTGCTGGATCGGCTCATGAACCCTCCTGAGACGACCTGACCGCCGCTTCCCGTCCGCCTACGATTCCCTTGCCGTGCAAACCAACCGTATCCGGTCCCGGCCGTACCGGGGCTTACCCTGCCAACCTGTAACTCAAACGAGAAAGATAAACCCATGGACCCGATCACTGACGAAGGCGAACTGAGGCTCAAAGATTACAAAGTCCTGATCGTGGACGACGACCCCGAAGTGAGGGCTGCCATCGACCACGCGTTGCAGGCGGAAGGCGCCCTGACGCAATACTGCGGCGACGGGAACTCGGCGGTACGCATCTGTGAATCCGAACCCCCGGACCTGGTCGTGCTGGACATGATGCTGCCCAAGCGGTCGGGCTTCCTCGTGCTGGACCGTATCAAGCAGATCGAGAATCCCCCTGTGGTCATCATGGTTACCGCCAACGAGGGCCGAAGGCACCAGCAGTATGCCGAGACGCTGGGGGTGGACGGGTACATCCTCAAGCCGGTCCGCCTTGAACGGCTGATCACCATGGCGCGCGACCTGCTGGCCGAACGGGCGTCGAAATAACAGGCGAAACCCCGGCCTTGCCCGGCCGGTGGTTTTCCCCTAAGTGTCGATGCAATATACTGTCTGCGTCGTTCAGAGGGGTCGGCCTCGGCCGATCCGCGGTCATCCCGGACAGGAGGCGTCATGATGTGTGCGGTTGATCGTGGCACGTGGCCTGGGCTGCTCATTGCTGTGCTGTGTCTGCTGCTGTCGGCAGGTTACGCTGAGGCACGAGAGGCCGTCGTCACCACGCTGGACGGGCTGACCCTCGAAGGGGAACTTATCGGGCAGGACGAAACCACCGTCACGCTGATGATCTCCGGGATCAAAACGCCGATCCCGCGCAAGACCATCGATTCCATCCAACTCAAGGAAGCCCCGGCCGAGCAGTACCGTAAGATGCGGGCAGAGCTTGAAGATGACGATCTCGACGGCCGGTATCGGCTCGCGTACACGATGTACGAGAAAAAGTGGTACGAGCTGTCCCTCCAGGAACTGTCAGCGCTCGAGCGAGACTTCCCGGACAGCGAAAAGGTCCGTGCGCTGAAATCCGTCGTTCAGGGCAGCATGGAACGCGAACGTCAGCGGCAGACCGAGACGTCACGCCCGGCTACCACGCCGCGAACCCCACAGACGCCCGTCAATGTGGTCACCGAAATGCCCGGCCACGACCAACGGCTGACCGAGGAGCAGATCAACCTCATCAAGGTCTACGAGGTCGATCTCGACGCCCAGCCCAACGTCATCGTCACCGATGAGACGATCCAAAAACTGTTCGAGAATTACGCGTCCAGCGACCAGCTCAAAATGGATCAGCGGGAGTTCCGTCGCCTGCCCGGTCATGAAAAGCTCGGCGTGCTCTTCGACCTCCAGGCCCGGGACCTCTACAAAGACGTGATCGTTCGGCAGGACCCGCCCGCCATCCGAGCGTTCCGCTCCGAACTGCATTCACGCTACGTCCTGAACTACTGCGCCGCCAAGGGCTGCCACGGCGACGGCTCGCCCGGCGGGCTTTTCCTCTTCCGCATCCAGCCCAACAGCGACGCCACCGTCTACACCAACTTCTATATCCTCAACCAGAAGCACACCGACCGGGGGGCCATGATTGATCGGGATGAACCCAGGCGCTCCCTGCTGTTGCAGTTCGGGCTCAAACGTGACGCGGCATCGGTACCCCACCCGGATGTGAAAGGCTGGCGGCCTCGATTCAATGACGAGCAGGACCCGCTGTTCCAACGCTACGCCGAAGTCATCGATCAATTATGGAAGCCCGCACCGAAGTACGGGATCAACTACAGCCCGCCGATCTGGAAAAAACCGGCGGACGAAACAAACGGCGATCAGGCAGCGCCCTGATGACACGATTAAGACCGACCGGATATGACGAGTCCCAAGTGGAAAGGATGATACGTGCATAAGAAGACGCTAGCGTGGCTGATGTTGGCTTCGGTGGCCGCGGGACTGCACGGCTGTGACAGCCAGGCCTCTCAACAGGCGGAGGCTCAGAAGCATCTTGAAGCCGCACGAGCCAAGTTGAGC
>CAZJCN010000140.1:0-3889 GCA_964544195.1 uncultured Phycisphaeraceae bacterium
ATGCCTCGTTAAATAAAGCATTGATTTGACAGCACCCTAGGTGTAAGGTCCCGGTGGCGCCTGGGTTTGGTCCGGTCTTCGATCGGAGGATGATCATGAAACGTGCGGTACCACACATGGTTACTTCGGATGATTCGGAGGCGGTTCAGCACGCCCCCGCAGGGTTGGAGCCGCTGGAAGGCAGACTGCTGTTAAGCGCGTCGCTTCCTTGGGCTGGCGACGCGTTGCCCGATCGCTTGACCGGTGCCGATGTGGTCGCCGAACCGATCGCGGTCGATGCCGGTTTTACAGGATATGAACCCGTGTCCTCGTCCCGCCTGTTGGACGTGTCGGCTCCGCGACTGCTCCGGGCCGCTTCGTTGACCTTGCCGGGAGATGCGGTCGGTCGTTACCGGGTGTCCGGCGTGGCGACCGCCTCACCGGGAGTCATCCCTTCAGTGCGATTCCGTGCCGGGTTGAACGTGACCAGCACCGGCGTTGATCTCGGGAAATTGCCGGATAAAGCATTCGGCGTACGGGTGGTGAGAAACACGCTGCCCGAAGAGATTCCGTTCGTGTCCAAGCACCGCGGACGGTACAGGTTCCGAGCCACCGGGATCGTGGAACTTCGCGGCTACGGCGAAGAGGTCACCGCCGATGTCCGGATCGGGGGCAAAGTCTTCAAAAAAAACGGGAAATGGAAGATCGCCGGCCAGATTGTCGCTGAGGGACGCGTCCGGGGTGTGGATATCGTGCTCAAGGCCCCGGCACGCGGCCGGTGGGTTCGTGCTTTGTAATTAAGCTCCGGCAGCTTTGTCATAACGGTAGCCAATCACCGACTACGCCTCGGTATGAGCTATGATCTGGCCATGGTCGATACCACCTTGCTGGTGACTGTCTCGGTCCTGCTGTTACTGGTCAACGCGGTGGGGGTGGTCTTGGTGCTGTTGCAGTTGCCCGGGACGTGGTTAATGCTGGCGGCGACGGTGGCGATGGCGTGGTGGCGTTGGGAGCAGCAATTGATCACGCCGTGGTGCCTGGGGACGTTGGTCGTGTTAGCGCTGCTTGGTGAGCTGGTGGAGTTTCTTGGGCCGGCGCTTGGAGCGGCGAAGGAGAAGACCTCACGTCGTGCGGTGGTTTTGGCGGTGGTCGGCGGCGTGGCGGGGGCGATAGTCGGGACGGTGGTGCTGGCGTTTCTGCCGGTGATCGGGACGCTGATCGGGGCGGTGGTCGGCAGCGGGCTTTGTTCGATGTTGGGGGACCTCTGGGCTGGCCGACCGATGGAGCTGGCGATCCGGGGTGGTCGAGGGGCTGCCATAGGCCGGCTGGTGGGCGCGGTGGGTAAGCTGGCGGTGGCGGTGGTGATGTGGCTGGTGGTGGCGGTGGCGTTGCTTTGGCCCTGAGGGTTGATCCTGGAACGGATTTACGGCCTTTCGTTGCATTATCCGCCAACAACACGCATAATCATGCCTCATACAATATGTTGCATCGTATTCCGGGCAATTGGCCCGGCGTATTCATTGATCCCGTTATCCGCGATCTGGTTGCCGAGCGATGCTGAAGTTTCTGGTATTTGACAACGGCCGACCGGCCGATGATTGGCCGTTGCGCAACGCCTACCTGATCGGGTCGGACGGCAGTGCGGTTCGAGCGGATATCACGACGGAACGGGGGGCCATTGTCTGCGAGAAACGAGAAACCGGCCCGGCGGCGCTGTGTCTGCAACACCCGGTCGGTGAACTCGGGGCGTTGTCGGTTCAAACCTGTCTGCTTCCCGAACGGATCGAGCCTTACCTGCTGACGATTGAGCTGGCCCGGCACCGGTTGATGGTCCTGTATTCCAAGCTGGAAGAATGGGCCATGTTTGACCTGGAGCCGGACCATCCTGCGATGAGCAGGGGGCATCGGGCCAAGGAGCTGTTCATCCAGTCGCTTTGCCTCCAGCAGGATGATCCGGCCAAGGCCTACAACACGGCACAGGAAGCCTTGGTTTACGCCATCGACGCCACCGAAGAGTTGGCCCTGACTCACTCCAAGCTCCTGCTGGATCGCCGGGTGGCGACCGGGTCGTTACCCCGAGCCCCGATCGGGTGTGGTGTCTGCCTGAACCACACGCAGGAACCGTTGCGGGCTGGCCTGGCGGGGAATTTCGATTTCATTCAGCTCCCCATGCCTTGGCGTCTGCTGGCACCGCACGAGGGAGAAAACCGCTTCGATATCACCGATAACTGGGTGAACTGGGTCACCCAGGCACGGGTGCCGGTGATTGCCGGGCCGCTGATCAGTTTCGACCCGAACAACCTGCCGGACTGGCTGTATATCTGGGAACACGACTACGACACCACCCGCGACATGGTGTATGAACACGTCGAGCGGGTGGTCAATCGCTACAAGGACCGGGTCGTGGTCTGGAACGTGATTTCAGGCCTGCACGTCAACAGTCATTTCACGTTCAACTTCGAGCAACTGATGGACCTGACGCGGATGACCACCATGCTGGTCAAGAAGCTCCAGCCTCAGGCCAAGGTGTTGATCGAGCTGCGCCAGCCGTTCGGCGAGTATTACAGCAAGAATCAACGGTCAATCCCCCCGCTGATGTACGCAGACCTGGTCGTGCAATCCGGCATCAACTTCGACGCGTTCGGCCTGCGGCTCGCGATGGGGCAACCGATTCTCGGGCAGCACACGCGTGACCTGATGCAGGTAAGCCACCTGCTGGACCAGTTCGCGATCTTCGACAAGCCGGTGCATCTGACGTTTGCAGCCCCAAGCGGGCCGGTCACCGAGTTGATGATCCCCGCATCGGAGACGGGCGAACCGATCGACCCGGATTCGGGCCAATGGCGTCGGCCATGGTCCCCGCAGATTCAGAGCCATTGGCTGGAGGCGATGTTCCAGATCGCGATCAGCAAGCCGTTCGTGGACGCGGTGGCCTGGCAGGAACTGGTCGATCATCCCGACACGGAGCTTCCGCTCTGCGGCCTGCTCGATGACGAGTTTGTGCCCAAAGGCGCGTTACGTCGTTTGATCGGATTTCGTCGCAGCTTGATGAACGGCACGGCGACGCCCAAGCCACCGGTGGCTGCGCCACCCACGCCAGGCCTGGTCCCGGACCCCGACGACGCGGCGGAGATCAATAACGGTGAGAACATCTGACACGGCCCCAGCGAGGCCTGCGATGTCCGCTTCCACACAGGCGTTGGTTGTGTGTCTCGTGGTGATGGGGGGCGTGGTGATATTCCGTGTCCTGACCGACCCGGGTCCTGTCATGGAAGGGCGGGGGCTTCATCGACCGATCCTGACACACATGAAAATCAATCCGAACACCGATGAGCCGGCCATGTTGAGGTTGTTGCCGGGCGTTGGGCCGGGTATCGCTGAACACATCTCCAGAGTGCGTCTGGACGGGTATGAGTTCCGACGGGCTGACGATCTGCTTGACGTGCCGTTTGTCGGGCCGCGTCTGGTTGAACGCATCCGGCCATGGACGCGGTTTGACAACATGGAAGAATGACGAGAAGCCATGGTGTGGGGGATCAGGTGGATAGGAAAAAGGCTGTGTCCTTTTCGGGACACAGCCTTGAGCTTAGCGCGAATCCATTGTTCGGGCAGTCGGTCAGACGATCGGACGGAAGCCTTTGGGGCTGACCGCGGCGATCCGTGGTACCAGTTTGCGGGCTGGGCGTTCGCGGGTCAGTCCGTAGGACGGCCCGATGACGGGCTTGGGTCGGATCGTGACTTTCAGCCTCGCGTCGGCGCCGGGCAGAACGGTCAGGCTCTTGCCGGTCAGCTCGCCTCGAGTCTGGCTGCCGGGGGAGAGGGTGATCTGCCCGTAGACGACCGCTTGGCCGTCGAAACGTCCCTCGTTGGTGAACTGGCCGCAGACCAGCCTGCCGATCATCTCGCTGGG
>CAZJCN010000140.1:3989-7097 GCA_964544195.1 uncultured Phycisphaeraceae bacterium
AACGTCCCTCGTTGGTGAACTGGCCGCAGACCAGCCTGCCGATCATCTCGCTGGGACCGGACAGCTCGACGTGTCCCATGGTGGAGACATCGCCTTCCATGCGCTGTCTGAAGGTCAGGTCCCTGAACTCGAGGGGGCGCGTACACGAGGGACAGCGGACGGACATTGCCCGGCTGGAGATCTCGAAGGCACGCCCACAATGCGGGCACAGGACCCGGCGCATGTTCCGCGGGTTAGGCTTCCGCGGATGGATCGTGGCCAGGGCCGGTCGCAGCGGCATCAGTTAGGACTCAGCCGATGCCGTTGCCGTTGCGGGCCGAGATCATCTTGGGGCGACGACGCTGCAGGATCTGGTTGACGGACCCGGGCATCGTCGTGACGGATGAGGCCTCTTCCTGGTCGTCTTCCTGCTCCTGCTGAGCGGGGGCCGGCTTGCTGGGGCTTTGGCTGAAGCTCTGGGCCTGCGGGTCGTCGCTGTGCTTGAGCGCTTCCTTGGCGGCCTGGATGGCCTTGGGGCCGACGCAGACGTCACCCTGGAAGGTGGCACCTTCCACGACGTTCAGCCGGCTGGTGTAGAGCTGGCCGACCAACTGGGCGCCGGGCAGCAGTTCGACCGCATCCTCGACAACCACGTCGGCTTCGGCGTGGCCGGCCAGACGCAGGGCACCGGCGATGATCATGCCCGACACCTGGCTGGATTCGCTGAGTTCCAGTGTCCCGGAGACACGAAGCGTCCCCGTGAACTGCCCCATGATCAGGGCGTCATTATCCAAAGCCAGTTCACCGCTGATACGGCAGTCGGGACCAAGTACTGTTTTGCTAGCTCGCGCGTCGCTCATTTCGAACACTCCTTACTGTAATGACCGCCGAACCGCTTCGGCGGGGCATCTTGTACATCGGGTTACGGGCCGGATTTATCCAAAACAAATTTGACCCCTAAAAGGGCCGGGTGCGGGGCGTTTTTTTCGGACTTCCAAGGCATGAGCCGGGTGGTCACCTGTCCCGCCAGCCGTTATCGTGACGGTATGGATGCGATGAAACGGATGCGGGTGTTGCGGCAGAATGTCCGCACGGACCAGCTGCTCGGGGCCTCGGCGTTGCCGGTCGGTACCTCGACGGCCATGGATGGGGGGGCGGTGAACGCGGTACATCCCGATGAGCTGAGCTTTGATGAAAAAGTCCGCCTGCTTGATGAGATGGATCGGTTGGAGGTTCGGACCTGTACCGCCTGCGAGCTTTGTCGATCACGCACGCAGACGGTCTTCGGTGAGGGCAACCCGGATGCCCGGCTGATGTTCATCGGCGAGGGGCCGGGGCAGAGCGAAGACGAACAAGGTCGGCCGTTCGTGGGGCGATCCGGCGAGCTGCTGACCAAACAGATCCAGGCGATGGGGCTGAAGCGCAGTGACGTCTACATCGCCAATGTCGTCAAGTGCCGACCGCCGAACAACCGGACCCCGCTGGTGCCGGAGGTGGAGGCATGTTCCGGGTATCTGCGGCGTCAGATCCAGATCATCCGACCGGAGGTCATCATCACCCTCGGCGGGCCTGCGGCGAAACTTGTTTTGGGGACCGACACCGGGATCACACGTTTGCGTGGGATCTGGCAGGAATATACCGGGGTGAATCCGCCGGTGCCGGTCATGCCGACGTTTCACCCGGCCTACCTGTTAAGGCAATACACCAAGGAGAATCGCGCCAAGGTCTGGTCCGATCTGCAAGCGGTGATGGAACGCCTGGGGTTGTAAACCGGTTGCTCGTCCCTGGTCTGTATCAGATCGAGATCACGCCGATCGGGCCTGTGGGTAGTTGTCGTGAAATCCTGCCTCATTCTCCGGGAAGTAATCGTTGAGTAGTTTGAGCAATTCCCGGCGATTACCGACCCTCAGCTTGCGGTAGATGTTTTTGACGTGGACGTGAATGGTGTTGGGGCTCCGCTCGAGTATTTCGGCGACTTGTTTTTCCGTTTCGTGCTGACGAAGCCGTTTCAGAACCCGTTTCTCGGTCGGGCTGAGCTGCAGGAGCAACTGTTCGACATCCTGAGTATTCGGACGTAACGCCCACTCTGGCTTGTGTGGCTGCGTCTCAGCAGAAAGAGTCAGGTTGATCGCACGTTGAATGATCCGGTCGGCCAACGCGATGAAACGCATTGCCCGCTGCGGGGTTTGGTTATCGAAGGGTTGTTCCGGTTCGCGACGGACAATCAGCATACGACAGCAGGGCTGGCAGGCCAGGGTCAGGACAAGACAACGCGGCTCCCGGCACAACTCGGGCGCGCTTAATTCGCCTGCCACTTCATCGCACAGGGCGGCATCGGTGGGGCGATTCGGGTCAAGCAGGCACGCCTCATTGTGATCCGGAAGGGTACTCGGATGCCAGACTGACGAGTGTGGGTTTGTTGGCCAGCGACAGAGGTTCAGGAACCGTCCGGAGTCCCGCAGACCCAGGTGACCGAGTACGAACAAGGTGTCATGCCGGTGCGAAGGGTCTTCCACATAGCTGATTGCTTCGTTAGCGTAAAGGACACGGGCGAAGACAGAAGTGGTCTGTGCCAGCGCCCCGTAAATCCATGATTCCATGTCGCGCCTGGCTCGTGTCAGATCCAGCATTTTCAAGTCCCCCGCTAGTTAGCTGTCGAACTGACGTGTCTCACTTAATTAGTATCGGTGAAGTGATAATGGTTTTATAACCACAGTGCACTACATGTGGCACTGTCCCGTGAAAGAAATTTCCCCCATGATATTTGCAGCAAGTTCATACTTGGCCGATGATGCACATTGCAAAGCTTGTGAGATCAAGTAAACCGAGCAGAAGCAAAAAAGTCGACAGAGTCTCTATATAGCCAAGGTTTGGTGGAATGACACAACATACACATCGTCAGGGCTGGACAACGATCGCGGTTATGGGCGTACTGTGGGTCGGGCTGTTTTCGGAAGTCTGCCGGGCTCATGAGGTGGATCAGTACACCGTGCCGGTCGGCCAGGAGTATGCGGACCTCGGCGATTATTACAACGACTATTTCGTGACCGCGATCGAGGAAGGGGTCCGTCGGATCAACAAGCGCATCGATATCGCGTTGGGGGGCGACGGCAGCAGGTTCGATCATCC
>CAZJCN010000141.1:0-7077 GCA_964544195.1 uncultured Phycisphaeraceae bacterium
CTAAATCAGAGCGAGGGCAAGCATCTGCTCTTCGAGTGAGGTGTAGTCTGGCCCGGGTTGTTTGCCGATATCGTTGACGATAAAACCGACAAGCCAGAAGCAAAGCAGTGCCAGCAGGGCACCAAACAGCCTGATCAGGAAGCGATGAAACCATGGGCCCGTGTGCTGTGGTTGTTCCGACATGCGCACCCCCTTTCATCATTTAACCTACCAGTTATACCTTGATCCCGATAGGGTAAGCCGTATTAGTCAGTCAACCATACGGTCTAGATTAAGGTATGTCCCTTCCGTTACCACAACCCCGGAGGCAGGACGTTTTCGGAGTTCTTTTATCAACCGGGCCATCGCCCCGTGGACAGGCGCGGTAAATGTCATTGTTTCGCGTGTATCGGGGTGCTTCATTTGCAGTAGGGCTGCATGAAGGGCGGGTGTGGCCATCAGTATGTCATTTCGACGTGCCGCTTCTTCTTCCAAATGTTGGCCTTCTTCCTTGGTTCGTGCGAAAGTCAGATATGGTCTGGCGGCTGCGGGACGGGGGGGATTATCCAACTCTGCCAATCCGACCGGTTCGCCGCCATACACGATATCACCCACCAGGGGATGGCCGATGTAGGACATGTGTACGCGTATCTGGTGGGTTCGTCCGGTTTTCAACTCCAGCTCAACCAGAGAATATCCCCGGTATCGCTCACGAACACGGTAGAGAGTGACGGACTCTCGACTTGTCGAATCGTGCCGGACAGCCATCGCTTCTCGGATCGTTGGATGTTTGCCGATCGGTTCATTGATGACGCCGCCGGGCGGCTCCGGGCAGCCATGGACCACTGCCAGGTAGACTTTCAGATTGGTACGGTCCTCGAATTGCTTGGCAAGCTTCCAATGTTGTTCATCGCGTTTGGCGACGATGATGACACCCGTGGTGTTTTTATCCAGACGGTGGATCACACCCGGTCGAGCTTGTTCCTTGCCGACATCACTAAGCGATGCGGGGTCGCCGCTGGCTTCGGCCTGCTGGAAATGGTAGGCCAGCGCATTCAAAAGAGTTCCTGACAGATGGCTGCGGGCGGGGTGGACGATCAGGCCGGCCTGTTTGTTGACGACAATAAATCCTTCCTCCTCATGAAGGATTTCCAGCGGGATGGGTTCAGGAGATAAATCAACGGCCGGCCGTGGCGGGATCAGGACTTCCACGACGTCCCCACGGCGAAGTTTTGTGCTGGCTTTCGGTTGTTTTTGATTGACCGTGACGCCGCCGATCGAAATCAATCGCTGTATCTGGTGTCGGCTGAATCCCTTGATCCGGTTTTGTAGGAACTTGTCCAGCCGGTGGTTGGAATCTTTGGATAACGTATACCGGACATGCTCTACCGCTTCATCTCGCAGCACATCGGGCAGGTTAGCATCTTCTTGCGATTCTTCCGGGTTGGGCAAGGTCATGCGGTCTTGCTTGCCGCGGGTTGGATTCTGATCGGATATCTGTTTACGCCGACGATTCATGAGCCGGGGTCGGCTGGAGTTGCAGTCGTTGGGTTTGTATCTGATTCGGTTTCTGGTGAGGCTGGGGAGGGTTCTGCGCCCTCTTCACTCTCGCTTGGATTCGCGATGGATGATTGAGTACCGGGCTGTTCGGTGGCAAGCACGATGGGTCGTTGCAACTCATCTATCATATCCAGCCGCGTACGTGCCAAGGCGATCATGGCAGGAAGATTGGCTTGGGTTGCGATCTGTTCAACCCGGGTCCAGTGTTCTTTAGCAGACTGGAAGTCGCCCCGGGTTTCGGCAACATTAGCCAAGCCTACCGCAGCATTAGCCCGGAATACCAGGTCGTAATCACCATCAAGAACCTGGCGATACATTTTCTCGGCGTGATTGAGAGAATCCTCTGCTGACATTCCCGGGTTGGTGGTTTCACCTTCACTAGACCCGGTTTCGTAATCCAACGAGATAGCTTGCTGCAGGTAAAGGTCGGCACCACGAAGCAAAGCCAGCGCCGACAAGGCCGGATCATCCGCATGCTCACTGGCCCTCTCGCGGAAGCCGGCAGGCGTTGAGGTTGAAGACAGGTCGGCCCACGCGTTTTCGTGTTGGGTCGTCTGCATGTTGGTATACAGACGCATGCCGACCCAGGCTGCAACGACGACAAGTATCACAACCGAGATCGAGTTGCCGTGTTTACCCCAGAACTCGCCGAAGTTCTGCAGGAATTCAGCCAGATCGTTGTCTTTTAGTTCGTGACGCTCTTTTGCATCCATGTTGGAACTTCTTCAGCCTGGTAATTCGGTTAAGGCCACGCCAATTCAGCGTGGCGTGATATAGATTTCCACTGTAGCCACATTAAAACGGCTACTGACACGAACATTCAGCGCTTCGTGTCCCTTGGTATAGTTCAGAATGATCGATCCGTCCTCCTGATCCATTCGGTTTTGGAGTTCCCACTTGAAGAACGGCAGTTGCTGGCGATAAAAAATCGCGGTTTCGGCGGCGGTGGCACGTCCCTGATAGACATGCGTGACCGTTCGCGCTACTCCATCGAATGAGCTGGAGCATCGTGATATTACCGGCTTGAAACCGATAGGCATGGGGACATCCGGGATCGGGGAATCCAAGTCGGCTACCAGACCCGGCCCAACACGTTGGGGAAGGTATTGTCCGTCATCCGTAAATGCCACGACCGGGACCTGAAACGGAACACGCTTGACCGGGTTTGATTTGCATCCGACAAGCAAGACAAATGTTCCGGCCAGACACCATATCAGCATCCTGTGTGTATATCTGTTCATAGGCATTCGAACCTCTATTGGCTTCAGTGTATGGCCCGGCCAGTCCCCGAGCAAACCCGGCGCAACGCCGCCGCCTTCATGAGGAATGGTTGGGTGCTGGGCTCGTGCAGATCGCTGCTGCCGCTGTAAGCTTTGTATTGGCGGGGTGTTTCAGAAGATTATAAGTGTTATGATGGTGCCTGCATGGCCGCGCAACCTGGTCAGGTTGGTCCGGATGCTGGACATGGCTCCTCCATGAGTCGGTTGATGGCTTTGCTGCGTCCGTATCGGGTCATGTTGGTCTTGGCGGTTCTGTTGCTCATGGGGCTGACCGCGGTCAACATCGCCATCCCGCAGATGATCGCCATCGTCTTCGACGAAGTGTTTCAGGCCGGGGACTGGCTTCTCTTGTTTACGGTGCTAGGGACCATGCTCGGGCTTTATGTCCTGCGCAACCTGTTGTATTTCGGGGGCAAGTCCATCTCGGTATCGGTCGCTGAGGACGTCTGCTTCGATCTTCGCAAACGACTGTTCGAACGGCTTCAGCACATGAGTCTGCAGTACTACCACGAAAACAAGCCCGGCCAACTATCCAGCCGGGTGATGAATGACAGTTATGTCATTCAGCAGTTCATTCAGAACGAGTTGCCGACGTTTATTCAGTCCGTCCTGTTGTTCTGCGGGATTATGGCGACGATTTATGTGATGAACTGGCAGCTGGCGTTAGCGTCTACGATTGTGCTGCCTTTACACATGCTGGCGTTCATCTACCTCCGCCGACCGATCAAGAAAGCCAGCAGCGCCGCTCAACGTTATCTGGCTGATGCGACGGGCAACCTGATCGAGAAGTTTCTTGGGGTGGAAGTGGTCAAAGGGTTTACTGGTGAGGTTCGGGAAAATCAGGCGTTCGAATATGCGATCGACCTCTCACGCCGAAGTGAACTGAGAGGGCAGCGCTTTCACGTACTGCAGAAGGTGTTGGCGGATCTCCTAGTGGGGCTGGGCATGATGCTGTTGATCGGATTCGGGGCGTACCAGGTGATGGGACGGCCTGCGGACAAAGCCTTGGCTCCAGGTGATTTCATCGCTTTTTTCTGGTACATCGGAATGCTGTATCCCACGGTGATCGAGATGATGAGCGGTTCGGCCAAGCTCACGCGAACCGGTGCAAGCGTGGACCGGGTTTACGAGGTATTGGACCTGATCCCCGATGAAGAGGACGATCCGGTTGACGGTGTCCTGCCTATCCGTGGAGAGATCCGCTTTGAGGGGGTGACATTCGCATATCAGGATGGCAAACCGGTATTGCAGGACATTACTTTTGATGTTCAGCCCGGACAGGTATGTGCCATCGTCGGGCCTTCCGGTTCAGGGAAAACCACATTGGTCAGTCTCGTGCCCAGGCTAAACGAGCCGACGCAAGGCTCGGTTCTGATTGATGGAATGGATAACAGGCAGATGCCGTTGCGTCGTCTTCGCCGTGCGGTCGGCGTGGCGTTCCAGGAGGCGTTTTTATTCAGCAGCTCAATCCTGGAGAACCTTCGCTACGCCCGTCCCGAAGCGAGCCGGGAGGAGATCGAGGCAGCCATGAAGCGGATCGGGCTTCATGATTTCGTGGCCAATCTGCCCAGGGGTTACGACACAGTGGTGGGGGATGAGGGATTGAGCCTGTCTCGTGGGCAGAAACAGATGCTGACGTTGGCCAGGGCGATTCTCAAAAATCCCAAGGTGCTGATCCTCGACGAAGCGACCGCATCGATCGACGTGGCGAAAGAAGCTACCATAATCCCTGTCGTCCTCGACTTTATGAAAGGCAAGACGACTTTGCTGATTACTCACCGTCCGGAACTGCTCAGGCATGTTGACAAGGTGGTTCACTTGGAAGGGGGTCGTGTCGTGTATGACGGTCCGACTGCAGAATTTGATGTCGTGAGGTTTGCCACAGGACAGGTCAAGGATGCGAATTCTCACACGTCAAGGGGGACCGAAGCAGTTCCCAAAAGGTCTATACCGAATACAGGCGCAATGTTGGGAATCTGCGCCGCCGTCGTGCTTGGATTACTCTTTTCGGCTCCCGGTCGGGTATGGGCGGCGGAAGATAGTTCCAGCCAGCCTTCAGTGGCACAGGCTCAAGTTCAGCAGCCCCCCGAGGGTTCTTCTAAAGTCCAGCCGAAACAGTCTGTATCGACGAAAAAGGCAGATGGGCAGCCGAACGGCCGACTCCTACCTATGCCGGGCATGTCTCGGGGTGAGTTGGGTGAGTTGGTTCAGGTGGTGGCCACCCAAATCAGCGCCGAGTTGGGTTATCGCACTGTTGAATTGGATCAGGCTAGCAAGGTGCTGGGTTCCGCGCCCGAAGGAATACATCCGCTGATTAATCTGGTCCGCACCGTTGACGACACGAATCGCTACATTCAACTAGGCAGCAGGAGTTTTATCAGCCAACCGGGACAGGTTTGGCTGGTGGGTGGACAGGTTACCGGTCAAGGTGTGAGCGCGAATCCTGACCTGAATCTGGTCGAAGCGATGATCGACAGGGCTGTCAAGGCCAATGTGGATCGGGCGAAAGCAGTCACTCCGGCCGACCTCAAGACCGCGCGCATTGAACTGAGTTACATTGAAGCAGACCGCTGCCTGGCTGTTCTTAAGAGTCTTGGCGTCCAGACGATCGAATACAAGAAGGGGGGAGATGGGGTCGGACGGGCGAAGGTGATTGAGCCGACGGGGAAAGTGGACCCCTCGAATCTGCCTGCGGTCATGCTGGTTCCCGGGCCGGACGGGGTCGGGCTGGTCGGGGGGTCGCAGGCCTTGGACGCTCGTAAGCAGACCGTTGCAAGTGATCTGCCTGAAATGACCAGTGCGTCGCCCATGATGCATCTGTTAGTGTTTTATCACCCTCATCATCCAGAGCAGTATGCCCGTGTTCTGGATCTGGTACGCCGATCCATTGACCTGCCCGCAGGACAGATCGTCATCGAAGCAATGGTATTGGAGATATCTGAGACCGGCCTGAAACAGTTGGGAATCGAGTGGGAACTGGACAGGCCATTCTCGGATTCAGAGACACTCAATAATATTCAAAGCCTGTCACTTGGCCGGTTTCCCACCATCACCGGTGGGCCGACACTCGACGTGACGATCAATGACATCTACAACCATTGGCGGGCTCAGATCAAGGCCCTTGTGACTTCGGGTCAAGCTGAAATCCTGTCGCGTCCAAGCGTGCTCACTCTGGACAACCGCCAGGCATCGATCCGCGTTGGGGAGGAAATACCGATTGCCACCAGTGTTCAGGGGACTCTCGGTGGAGACAAGATTGCTTTCAGCTTCGATTATATTCCGGTAGGCATTCTGTTGAATGTCCGGCCGCGTGTCAGCGCGGATGGCGAAGAAGTGAGCATGCAGATAGATGGGATCGTCTCTTCGCAGGTGCCCGGTGAAGACCTGGTTCTGCTGGACCGAAACGGCGACGAATTGGCCCGGGCGCCTCGTATCGCTTCCCGACGAGTGCAGACCCATACCCGGATCGCCAACAACACCCCGTTCATCATCGGCGGCCTAGTCAGCAAGGACTACGTGCTCCAGGAGGAAAAAGTCCCGCTACTCGGGGATATCCCGATCGTCGGGAACTTATTCAAAAGCTCGACCAGTGACCGACTCAAGCGAGAGGTCATTATCGTCATAACTCCCTATGTATTGCCTCATGACCAGGTTGTGGGACGCAATACACCTGAGGACGAGGATGCGTTTGACAGCTTTGACAATGAGCTGTTCCGCGATGCCTACCGAATCCGTGCCGAAGACGTCTTTGACCTGCGATTCCTTTTTGAAAACCTGCAGGTCCAGAAGATGTTGGGCCTGGCGGAGCAGGTTCTTCGGCGTCGACCGGACCTCTCGGAGATGTATCCCTTCGACCGGTTCGCCGATGGTCGGATCCCCGGCGAACGGATTCTCGTTTACCGAATGATGTATGAGGTCATCAAGCGTCGGGCGATCGATGCCAACGCCAACCCGTCGCGGATGATTTTCTTCAAAGGCGAGCCGGAACATCCCGCAGGCTTCCAAGTGGAGTTTATCGAGGAATACCTCGCTGACCTGCTTGGTGCAAGGCGCCCCGCCATTCTGCCACATGACAACTGGTTGTTTGAGAATATCGGCAACAAGGCGGTCGCCTTGATCTTTACGGAACGAGCGTTCAATGGTGCGGTAGATGCGCCGACTCAACCTGTGCCGGAGGTACGGCTGGTCGATTGTCCCGACAGAGATACGTGGGGGACTTTGCTTTGGGAACTGAATCAGCCCGACGATCAGGGGCGAC
>CAZJCN010000142.1:0-7014 GCA_964544195.1 uncultured Phycisphaeraceae bacterium
TCCACGTCGCGTGCCTATTGATTACGCTGAGGCAGTTTTGAAACCGGTTCTAGTGTATCCGCCGAAAGGCCCCACGTCACGGCACGGCCGGGTCCAAGCCCAAGGCGGTTCGCAAGATGGGTTCGATCGTGTTCGCCATCCGCATAAAACCCAGATCGTTGGGGTGGATGCCATCAACCGTGGCTTCGCCGTCATCGCCCAGCAGGCGGTCGGCGGGGATGTAGAACAGCGTGTCGGGCATCTGCCGGTGGAGTTTGTCATATACCCGCCTGAGCTCGGCGTTTTTCTCGGTGACGGAGCGCTGATGGCTGGCGTTGAACCAGATATCCTGGTAACGGACGTTTTCGATTATGACGATCGGGGTTTCCGGGTGGGCGGCGTGGAGGGTGGTGATCAACGGTTCGGCTCGTTCGGCGATTAATTCGGTGGTCATGTTTGGTGCGCAGTCGATGACGTAGGCGGCGACGTCGAGTCGGGAGATCAGGTCGATGATCGGCGGGTCCATTTTGCCGTTACCTGAGAAACCCATGTTAATGACGGGGTATTTCAGGCGTCGGCCGAGGATGCTCGGGTAAGCCATGCCGGGCCTGGAAGCACAGCCGCCTTGAAGGATGGAAGTGCCCCAGAAGAGGATCGGCTTGGCGTGTTGAGAAGGATACGCCGGCGCCGGTCTGAGGGTGGAGCCTTTTTGGATGCCGATCTGGAGTGATTCGACGCCGTTGTAGAGCGGCAGGTAGAGGCGGTATTCGTGTTCACCGGGCGGGGCGTTGTTAATCAGTTTCCACTCGTTGTTGTCTTTTTCTTTCGGCCGACCTCTGCCGACCCATCGCCATTGGCCGTCACTATCTTTGGCGTACAGGTCCAGCCCGCTGACGCCGGTTGAGGGCATGTGATGCATGTCCAGTGCATCGAATCGGAGTGTCCATCGGGCGGCGATGGTTGGAGAATCTGTGACGAAGCGGACGTTCAACCCGGCGGTGTGGTGTGAAAGATGCCAGACTTTTTCGGTGACTTTGCCCTCCGCTTCAGCGGGCAGGCGGTCGTAGGGGTGTTTCAGTTCCGCTTGTTTCCAGGCCTGACCTTCAATACCCAGCTCAAGCGCATCGACCCATATCAATGCATTGTCGGGTTGTTTCTTTTCTGTCTGTGCCGGGCAGATGTCTGTCGACACAGACAAGACGAGGACCGCCAGTGCCGCTGTAAATCGCGGGGGAGTGAGCTTAAACATCATTGGTTGCCTTCTTCAGTGATTCATTCAACAGGCGTGCGTCGTTAATGAATCGGATCCCCAGCTTGGGTCGAACGATAGGCATGCGATCCCGGTCGGGGTTATCCGTTTCGTTCAGGATTCGATGCCACTTGACCCAGTCTTTTTCGGTGACGACAACCGCGTCGGCGTGTTGCTGTTCCGCGTCGGTGAGGATGCGTTTTATTTCCTGCCTGGTGTAGGCATGGTGGTCGTCGTAGCGGTGTGCGTGCAGGACACAACCGGCTGAGGACTCAAGCATGCGTTCAAACGCAGCGGGGTTTCCGATCGCGCTGACGGCGATGACCCGTTTGTCCTTGAGGTGGTCTGCGGGCAGGTCGTTGTCGTGATGATCCCTGAATCCTGTCCAGATGCTTGTGGTGTGGTCGGCGGGGGGTCGGCCGGTGACGGCTGCAACTTGATGATCGATCCTGGCCAACTCGTCCGGGGTGACCAGGTCGCTGCGTGTGACGATGACCAGGTCGGCGCGACGCAGGCTTGCGACCGGTTCGCGTAACAGGCCTCGCGGCAGCAGGTGGTTGAAACCGAAGGGACAGGTGGCGTCGATCAGGACGATATCCAGGTCGCGGTGGACCTGACGGTGTTGAAAACCATCGTCCAACAGATATACCGTGACCTGCGGGTGTTCATCGAGTACCTGCCTTGCCCCCTTCACCCGATCCGGATTGGGCATCACCGGGACTTCGGGGCCTAACTCTTGGCGAAGTTCTTCGGCTTCATCGCTGTCAGCGGTTGGATTGTAGGCCATGTAGCCGCGCATCAGCACGGCGGGCCGATGGTTCCTGGCGAGCAGCCGGCGGGCAAGTTCGATGACCATCGGGGTTTTGCCGGTGCCGCCCGTGGTTAGGTTGCCGACGCTGATGACCGGCCGGGGCAGTTTGACGGGGGTCCGGTGTCCGCGAACGAACCGGCGGTTACGGAGCGAGACCGCCAACCGGTAGCCGGGCTCAAGGGCGGCGAGACCGATCCGGACGATCGAGGCGGCTGGGTCCGTAGCCTTGCCGGACATGATGTCGAACAGGCGGGCGTGGTTCATTGGTAAAGTTCCGGCGCATGATACGGCACGGAGGGGGCCCGGGGTGAAACAACCGGCGACCGCCGTCTCACGAAGATCGATGAGGTTGGACCCCGAGTTCGTGGAGTTTTGGGACGAGTTTCTGCATGGGCAGGCCGACGACCGTGGTCGGGTCGCCGACGACGGTCAGGGGCCAGCCGGCCTGTTGGCGTTCGAAGAGGTTGTACCCCCCCGCTTTGCCTCGCCACTTTTCAGAATCCAGGTATTCCTGCAATTGAACCTCGTTCAGTTCCCCGAGGGTGACCTTGGCCTCGTCAGCGAAGGTCAACGGCTCGGGCCTGTCATCGTTTAGCAGTGCGACGCCGGTGATGACCGTATGTGTGTGATGGATAAAGTGTTCAATGATGTCGCGGGCTTGTTGTACGGTGGTGGGCGTCCCGAGTAATCGTCCATCGTGCCCGACGCAGAGGGTATCGGCGGCGAGGATGACTGAACCCGGTTCAACATGATCCATAAGGCTCATGGCTTTTTGGTATGCCAACTGTCGGGCCAGTTCCTGCGGCGTGACCGGGCCGTTGGCCTCGGGGTGTGGTGGGTCTTCAAAGGGTGGGTCGGCCTGCGTGAAGCGGTAGCCGGCTTCAGAAAGCAGCAGCGCCCGCCGGGGGCTTCGGCTGGCGAGGATGAGTTTCACGGTCTGTGTCGGATCGGGCATGGGCAGATTCTAATCGCGGCAGAGCAGGCAGGTGTCGGGGTTGTGATTCGGCTCGGTGGCGGGATACGACCCGGCGATATCCCGTTTATCAGTATTGTTATTCAAGGTTTGCCGGGTCAGGCCCCGATAACTGGCAACAGGGTCGGCGTATGGCCGGCCTGTTCTGTGCCCCGAGTCGGCCGGTGGAGGCGACCGGGGGCAGCGGCTTTCACGGATGAAAGGCCCGGCAGTGCGAACGATCGCGATCATCAATCAAAAAGGCGGCTGCGGCAAGACGACCTGCTCGATCAACCTCGCGGCGAGCCTGGCGGCCAAAGGCAAACGCACACTGCTGGTGGACATGGACCCGCAGTCCCATTGCGCGATGGGCCTGGCGGTGCCGGACGCACAGATTGATAAGTCGATCGCTGACATGCTCCGGGCCGGGCTGGACGGCTCACTGGCGATGTCGGAGATCACCTGGCAGATCGCGCGAAACTTCGACCTGGCGCCGTCCTCGATCACGCTGGCGGGCATGGAGGCCTCCCTGGCCAACGCCCCGGACAAGGACCGGCGTTTGGCGCAGGTGTTGTCCACGGTGCAGGACCGTTATGACTTTTGCATCATTGATTGCCCGCCGTCGATCGGGCTGCTGACGTTTAACGCGTTGCGGGCGGCCGACGAGGTGTTGATCCCGGTGGAGACGGGCTTTTTCTCGATGCAGGGCGCGGTTCGTCAGCAACAGACGATCCGGATGCTGGCGCGTCGGGCCGGTCATCACGTGCGGTTCAGTGTGCTGGCGACGATGTACGACGTTCGCACGAAGCTGGCGCGCGAGATCCTGTCGGAACTGAGACGGCACTTCGGTGAGGATCTGCTTCCGATCGTGATCAACTTCAACAGCAAGCTGAAGGAGGCGGCGAGCTTCGGGCAGCCCATCACCGAGTACGACCCGGCCAGCCGCGGGATGCAGGACTTTGAACGGCTCAGCGAATGGCTGCTCGACAACCCGCCGGCGCCGGCGTCGGAGGTGTTGGCGCAGTCCACGGCGGACGAGTTGCCGAACCCCTCGCCCGGACCCCGCGGATCGTCGGTGCACCCGGCGATGAGCCGGGCGGCCGAACTGGTCGAACGCGCCCGGGCTTTGTCCACGCGCACCGCCGAGCTGTCGAGGCGTCTGGCGCACGATGACGACGTTCAGGCGGAAGGCCTGTCCGCCGCGACGACCGCCACCGCCACCAAACCGCAAGCGGACCCGCAGCCCGCCGTGCCGCGTGTGCCGGACAGCTACGAGAAGAAGCTGGAAAACCTGTTCGGGGCGCGGAATACTGCACAGGGGTTGCTGTTCGTTCAGCCGGACATCAAGGCCAAGCAGGTCGCCATCGCCGGTGACTTCAACGGGTGGGACCCGAACACGACTCCGTTGAAGCGAGACGAAACACTGGGGGTTTGGCAGGCGTGCGTGCCGGTGCCGCCGGGACGCTACCGCTACCGGCTGGTCATCGACGGGCAGTGGGTGCAGGACCCTTATAACAGCTATGTGGAATCCAACCCGTTCGGTGAACTGAACAATATCGTCGTGGTCGGCTAAGCTATACCGATCCCGGCGGGCCGTGGGCCCGAAGCGGACGTTTTATCAACCCCCGACCCCCTACCGGTCATGGATGACATCCGTACACAACAGGCGCTGGACGAGTTGGCGGACCTGTTTCTGTCAGGCCAGTCGCCCAGCACGTCTTCGACGAAGCCGAATGACGCCGTCGAGGGCTTGACCGGCCCGGCTCCGATCCGGCTTGGACCGAAGCTGCGGTCCCAAGGTCAATCCCCCGCTTCTTCCGGCGAATCATCGTCATTACGTCTGCATGATGAGCCCGACATGGAAGATGAGGACGGGCCGTTGGCGTCGATCGGGTTGGAGGATGTGGACACCTCGGAAGTTGAATCAACCCGATCTGACATCCGGCAGCCGACCGAAGCGGATCATGAATCGGCTTATGAGTCGTCGGGGCACGCGGTAGCGGTGGAGGCGGTCATCCTCGGGAACCTGCCGGGGTTGAGCGGCCCTTGGCTGACGCAGTATGCCCAGCTTCTTGCCCAGGAACATGGGCCGGTGGTGATCTTGCACGTGGACGATGATCTGATCGACCTGGAGCTGGTCGAACCGATGGACCGGAACGGGCCGGGCAGCGCCGGCCGGGGCGGGGTGTCCTTGCGGATGCCGCCCGGCGGGGGTCGCCTGGACCCGGTCTCGGTGCTCGAAGCCTTGTTGGAATCGCCGGAGAATGCGCCGGGCACGGTGCTGGTTCATTTGGACCCGGTCCACGATGAACAAGGCCTGGCTCGTGCGCTGATGATAGACGACTGGACGCTGCTCTGCGGCGCGGACGACCTGTCCATTGTCGGGGGGTATCGGCTGCTCAAGACGCTGGTGGATCAGGATCCGCGCGTTGCACAACGCCGGGTCGGGCTGATGATCATGGGGTCGGACCCGGACGTCAGCCAACAGGCGGCGCGTAAGTTCCAGTCGGCGGCGAAAGACTTCCTGAACGCCCCCGTTCAGTTACTGGGATGGCAGAAGCAGATGGTGCCGGTGAACCTGCGTCATCTCGGCCGGTTCGAAGACGTGGTACACGCCTGGCCGAGGTTGGCGGAGTGGTTCGATCGCTACGCCGCGACGGACCCGTTGCCGGAACCCCAGGACGACCCGAGCGAGGCTCCTGTTAGCGGCTTGAAAGAGCGCGAGCAGGCGAAAGGCCTTGAACAGAGACGGTTGGAACCACGACCCCAAGAGGCGATGTCCGTGGAGCCGGATGTGGCAGGTATCCACCGAGACGAAGCCGTAAAGCAGGCCCCGAAGACTACCGTCGTTGAGCCGCCGCCGTTTATACCGAAACACGAACCCAAGCCGAAGCCGGTTATTGAGCCGGAACCGGTTTCAGCGGTTCATGCGTCGTCCCGTGAGCAGGCGGCGGCTTCCCCAACCATCGCGTCACCAACTGGCGACGCTGACCGAGGCGGGATGCCGGATACCGAGTCATCGAGCCAACCGGACGCTCTTGATCTGTCCGCGTTCCTGATGGCCGGCCCGGGCGCGATCCCCGGTGGCGTGGTGATGGAAGCTCGGTGTCCACAGCAGCCCGGGACACAGCTACTGCTGGATCAGGCCGGGCGTCTGCACCTGCTGCACCGCCACGACTCACAGGCGACCGGGTTCGAGGGCCTGCAGTCCGCGTTGGTGGATCTGCTTCAGGCCCGGCGATGGGTCCGCGAACACCTGCAACTGCTCCAACTGACCCAACGTCAGCTTCGGCTGGATGCTGAGGCCGAGCCGGTGCTTCACCTGTTCACCGACCGGGCCGACTGGGCGACGGCTCTGATTGCCCGGCTGGGGGATGCCCTCAAGCTTCACCTGCTTCAGGAAGTTCGCGTCGGTGATCAGCGCACCTGGTTCAGCACACCGTTGAACTGATCCCCACAGACTTAATGCCACGGCATCAATCCTGCCAAATCGGCAGCCCATTTTGCCATTCCGGCACACAAATAAATGCAAATTAAGGGTTTGTAGCCCATTATCCGGGCCGTGCTTGGGCACGCACTTTGCATCAGTCTATGATGCGATCCGGGGCGAATCTGTATCCACATAACAGGCCCCGGTGGGTGACAATGGGGGGCTGATCGAACTATGGCTGTGAAATTTCAGGACTACTACCAGATTCTTGGTGTTGACCGCAACGCGTCTCAGGAGGAGATCCAGCGCGCGTATCGGAAGTTGGCGCGGAAGTACCACCCGGATGTGAACAAGTCGCCGGACGCCTCGGAGAAGTTCAAGCAGATCGGCGAGGCGTACGAGGTGCTGAAGGATCCTGAGAAGCGGAAGAAATACGACACGTTGGGTCAGAACTGGAAAGCAGGGCAGGAGTTTCAGCCTCCGCCGGGATGGGAGTTCCGGTTCCGGGGCGGTTCGGGTCGCAGCGGCGGTTTCGAGTTCCAGCCGGGCGGGCAGTTCAGCGACTTCTTCGAGGCGTTGTTCGGCCAGATGGC
>CAZJCN010000143.1:0-7013 GCA_964544195.1 uncultured Phycisphaeraceae bacterium
GACACAGGGGGTACGTAAAGCGAGATTCATCCTGACAGGCAACCCGTGCAATACGGGTCTGTAGTCGGGGCGGAATCAGGATGAGAACAAAAGTGTCCATGAGTCGATCTGTGGCAGACTCAGCAGGAACGACACTTGGTGATTGAACAACACAATATGACACATGCGGGGACTCGGCCTCGCCCTGTCGCTTGTTGGCATCAACACGCCGCAGAGGGCTTGGCTGAAACGGGTGACACCCGCCGAGGGGTGCCCGGTTCTCCCCACTGACACGCCCGCACGACCGCTGAAGGCTGAACAATATGGCAAAGATGCCCCCACTGAGCGAACTGAAGGGCCGCCGAATCGGCCGGATCCTCACCAAGATGGGTAAGGTCACCCGTGATCAGGTGACCGAAGCGCTGGCCCTACAGGAACAGAAGCGGGCCCCGCTTGGGCAGTTGCTCGTGGAACTGGGCTATGTCACTCACGACGACGTCAACCTCGCCCTCGCCGCTCAGGCGGGCATGGAGACGGTCGATCTTGACGATTACGACCTGAAGGAAGAGGTCATCCGCGAGATCCCCTCCGAGATGGCGATGGCGTATCAGATCCTGCCGCTGAGTCTTGAAAAAGACACCAACACCCTCACGGTCGCCATGAAATCCGCGGACAACTTCCGCGCCCTCGACGACCTGCGTCTGCTGATGGGCTTCAACGTCAAGGCGGTCGTCGCTCCTGCCGAGCAACTCGACAAGCGTATCCAGACCTACTATGGCGAAGACGAGGAGTCGCTGGCGACCCTTGTGGCCGACCTGGCCGACGACCACGACCTCGAGGAGTTGGCCGACCGCGGCGAATCCATCGACCTTGAAGAACAGATCGAACTGGCGGACGACAACCGCGTCAAGCGCCTGCTCAACCTCGTTCTGTTGCAGGCCATCAAGGACAAGGCCTCGGACATCCACTTCGAGCCGTTCGAGGACGAGTTCAAGATGCGTTACCGCATCGATGGCGTGCTCTACGAGATGATCCCTCCGCCCAAGCACCTGGCGATGCCGATCGTCAGCCGTGTCAAGGTCATGTCCAACCTCGACATCGCCGAACGCCGGATGCCTCAGGACGGCCGTATCGAACTGATCGTCAACAACAACCCGGTCGACCTGCGTGTCGCCATCCTGCCGACCATGTTCGGCGAATCGGTCGTTATGCGTATCCTCGACCGGGGCAACGTCCAGCTCGACCTCGATCGTGTCGGGATGCGCCCGGACGATCTGGAAACCTTCCGGCAGCTCATCAAGAAGCCCAACGGCATCGTCGTCGTCACCGGCCCGACCGGCTCCGGCAAAACCACGACGCTCTACGCCGCCCTCAACGAACTGAACTCCCCCACCGAAAAGATCCTCACCGTCGAAGACCCGGTGGAATACGACATTGACGGCCTGGTTCAGGTTCAGGTCCGCCCCGAAGTCGGGCTGACCTTTGCCGCGGCGTTGCGAAGCTTCCTGCGTCAAGACCCGGACATCATCCTCGTCGGCGAAACGCGTGACCTGGAAACCGCGCAGATCGCGGTGCAGGCGTCGCTCACCGGCCACCTGGTGTTCACCACGCTGCACACCAACGACGCGCCCAGCTCGATCGCCCGTCTGCTGGACCTGGGTCTGGAACCGTTCCTGCTCACCGCGACGATGGAGGGCATCGTCGCGCAGCGTCTGGTGCGAACCATCTGCACGCGCTGCAAGGAGCCGTTCACCCCGACGGAAGAGGAACTGATGCAGTTGCAACTGCTGCCCGAGGACCTCGAGGGCAGGCAGCTTTACCGGGGCCGGGGCTGCGATTACTGCAACCACTCCGGTTACAAGGGCCGGATGGGTATCTTCGAAATCATGGTGCTCGACGATGAGATCCGCGAGCTGATCATGCAGAACGCCTCGACGCAGGTATTGCGTGCCGAGGCCAAGAAACGCGGGCTGCGGACATTGCGACAGTCGGGCCTGCTGGCGTTGTACGACGGGCTGACCACCATCGAGGAGGTCGTCCGCGGGACGCTGGTTGAAGAATAAACCCTCATGCCGAGGTTCCGGACTCGACACCGGATGCCTTGACATATGAGGGGTGTACAAAGGAGTTCGCCATGCCGACCTTTCAGTACGAAGCCCTGGACGAGGGGGGCAAGCCGCAGAAAGGCACCATCACCGCCGCGACCAGCGACGAAGCGATCGCGCGCATCCGAAGCCAAGGCTACTTCCCCACCTCCGTGCGCGAGCAGAAGGTCAAGAAGTCGCGCACCGGCGGCGCCGCCAAGACCGGCAAGAAGAAGGGCGCCAATATCAGCATCAACATCGGCGGCGTCTCCACCAAGCAGTTGACGACCTTCACCCGTCAGCTGTCCACGCTTCAGGACGCCGGCCTGCCGATCCTTCGCTCCCTGCAGATCCTCGAACAGCAGCAGAAGCCCGGCCTGCTCAAGGACACCCTTACCGCGGTCCACGAAGACGTCGCCTCCGGCTCGACGCTGTCCGACGCGATGTCCAAGCACCCCAAAGCCTTCAGCAAACTGTACGTCAAGATGATCGCCGCCGGTGAGGTCGGCGGCGTGTTGGACCTGATCCTCCAGCGTCTGGCCGAGTTCATGGAAAAGGCCGCCAAGCTCAAGCGCCGCATCATCGGCGCGCTGATCTACCCGGCGGTGGTGATCTTCGTCGCGGCCGTCATCGTGCTCGGCATCATGTACTTCATCGTGCCGAAGTTCGAGGAGATCTTCGAGGACTTCGACACCGACATGCCCGCCCTGACGCTGTACCTGATCGGCTTCAGCAAGTGGCTGGGCGGCCGGCAGTACGATGGCCAGCTCCCGGGCATCCTCTGGGTGTTGCTCAGCCCGATCGCGATCTACATGTTCTTCAAGCTGATCCGCAAGAGTAATTACGGCCGGGCAGCCACGGACTGGACGCTGCTCCGTTTGCCCGTGGTCGGCGGCCTCGCCGCTAAGGCCGTCATCGCCAAGTTCACCCGAACCCTCGGCACGCTGATCACCGCCGGCGTCCCCATCCTTGACGCCATCAACATCACCAGCGAAACCACCGGTAACTACGTCTACGAAAACGCCCTGAAAAAAGTCCACGACTCGGTCCGACAGGGTGAAAGCTTCGCCGAGCCGCTACGGCAGGCCAAGGTCACCGACGCCATCGTCGTCAACATGATCGACGTCGGCGAAGAAACCGGTGACCTGGACAAGATGCTCCTGAAGATCGCGGACAACTTCGATGAAGAAGTGGACGTGGCGGTCGCCAGCCTCGTGTCCCTGCTCGAGCCGGTCATGATCGTCGTGCTCGGCGGGATCGTCGGCTTCATCGTCGTGTCGCTGTTCCTGCCGCTGGTCAAGCTGATGCAGGCCGTGATGTAACTGGTTCCCTCCCGCGGTGGCCCCGCAGGACCCGTTCCCGGGGCCGCCGATTTTTCTCAATCAGGTAAACACCATGCCCACAAACAACCCCACAACCCGACACGCCGCGGGCTTCAGCATGATCGAACTGCTGACCGTCATCGCGATCGTGGCCGTGATCGCCGGGCTGTTGCTCGGTGGCATCACCGCGCTCAAGGGCGGCGCCAAGGAAAGCCAGGCACGAACCATCCTGACCAACCTCGTCGGCAACGCGGGCATGTACGAAACCAAGGCCGGCAACCCCATCAAGCATCTTGAGGACAAGAAGCTAATGAAATGGGACAACCCCAAACGCTGCAACGCCCCCGGCTTCGAGAACCAGACCAAGGTCATCACCGCCGGCTACAACAACCCCGAGAACGACGAAAACCCGAACTACCCCAGCACCAACCGCGACAACAACTACTACATGGAGCGCGCCAACCTTTTCATCGAACGTTTCGTCTGGGCCGCGAACCAGATCCCCCAGATCCGCGAAAACCTGCCCGCGCTCGGCGAGGCGTTCGACGACACCGACGGCGACGGGTTCCTCGAAGTCGTCGACCCGTGGGGCAACCCGATCGCGTACGCCTGGAACGTCACCCACACCCCCGGGTCCAACGAAGACGACGACTTTTTGCCCGAATACCAGGGCGTCTTCTTCGCCTCGGCCGGAAAAGACCAGAAGTGGGGCGTGCCCAAAAAGCGGGGCGACTTCCCAAACGATGCCGCGTGGCAGGACTACAAAGGCTCCGACGAGTACAAGCACACGCTCGACAATCTCTACAGCTTCGACATGGACCGCGCCGCCGCCACCCGTGGCGACTGATGGAACGCGCTGACGACCGCAACGGACTCATATAAACGTGATGAATCAGACGGACCCCACAACCCGCGCCTTCAGCCTGATCGAGATGCTCGTCGTCGTCGCGATCGCCGCGATCGTGCTGGCGTTCAGCTTCCCGATGATCGGCGCGATGCAGCGTGACGCCGGCGCCAGCAGTGGGGTCAACACCATCACCGTCGCCATCCCGTCGATCCGGCGTTACGCCACGACCGACACCTCCTTCCCCGCCGACCTGGTCCGGGACAATCCCTCGCAGCCCTGGTCGCTCGGCGACCAGTCCGGGTTGTATAGCGGGTGTGCCGCCATCTTCACCCCAGCCGGGGAGATCCGCCTAACCCGCAACACCCCCAGCGCCGGGTCCAGCGATTTCCCCAATCCGCCGTTCCTGCTCGAACGCCACGGCCCACGCATCGTCGATACACAAGGCACAGGCCTGCCGAAGCAGGAACTCAACGGCTTTGAAGACTTGGATATCGACTACCTGACCCTCCCGGCCGACACCGGCGTCGCGGGGATCAACCGGTGCAGCGGCTGGAACGGCAACATGGCCACCGCCGACCCCAACAAGCCCCCCCTGCTGTTGCCCCCGCCCTTTGCCGTCTGGTTCAATCAGAACGGCTACCTCATCGCCACCGGCTGGGACAACGTAGCAGGCATCCGAAACGACTACGAGTTCGTCTATTACGACGGCGATTACGACGGCGATTACGAAGTCCTCGGCTCCCGGTCCACGCGGGGCGCGTTCGGGGTCTATGACCCGGACGAGTTCAACCCCAACGCTGGCAACTTCGACCCCGCCAACTGGAACAGCAACCTCAAGAAATACGTCCTGCCGTTCGAGGCGCTCGAGGCGGTCATCGGCGTGTATGTCTATTCCCGGGACGCCTTCCAGGAAGCCAACGACCGCTGGATCGATGGCGACCGCGACCCGAAGACCGCTGCCCCGCCCTGGACCGACGTCAGTGAAGCCGACAACGAAGCCCGCTGGAACTGGATGCAGGAAAACGGGCAGATGATCACGTTCAGCCGGCAGACCGGCACGATCATGCGCAACCGTAACGAGTAAGTCATGACGACGCGGAACTTCACAACCCGAGCCATGCCATTACGCCGAGCCCATCGGCGCACCGGCGGCTTCAGCCTCATGGAGGTGCTGGTCGCGCTTGGGATCTTCACGATCGGGCTGGTGGCCGTGGCCGCGATCTTCCCCGCCGCGATCACGATCCAGCGCGACACCGTCCGGGAGGTGGACGGCCGACGCATCGGCAAGAACGCCAAAGCGGTCCTGCTGGCCGTCGCCCGTAATCAGGTTCCCTCCGGCCCGAACGATGACAAGCCCGAATACGAGCTGAGCCTGGATACCTCCACCGGCGTGCCCTACGACGGGTCACTCGGCAAGTTCCTTGACAACGCATTCGCCGCCTCGGCGTTCAACCCCACGCCGGTCTACCCCATGATCGACCTGCCGGAACCCCCGATACCGGGCTTCCAGGGAACCGGCGCCGCACTCGACGCGCCCACGTCGTTCCACGGCCTGATCCCGCTACGGGTCAGAAGCTTCCCGCAATCCATCGGCGACCCGTCGCGACGAGACTATTATTGGTACCCGCTCATCCAGATCCGCAACGCGACCACCGCCCCGAGCATCGCCGCCTTCATCATCGTGATGCGCCGTGACGGTACCGACCAGCCGCCGCAGGTCCGCGAAAGCTTCGACCTCAACCCCACCCAGACCACCGGCAACGAGATCGTCTTCGGCCCGCAGGGCCTGTTCAACGACGGCACCGGGCCGGTCAACAACGACCCGGACAACGACGGCCTGCCCGACTTCATCCAGGCCGGCGACCGCGTCCTCGGCAACGACGGCCTGATCCACCGCGTCGTGCTCGCCGAGGCGAACAAGCTGACCGTCGATTCGCCCAACATCGGCAACCTCACCCGGATCTTCTTCACGGTCAACATCGACGCGACCGGCGCGATCAAACGCGAATCCCGCTCGCCGTTGGTCTGGATCGAGGACGGCATCGACCTGAGTATCAACCCGTAAACCATGAACACACGCACCACCCCAACACGAACCGCCCCCCGCCGACGCGGCATCACCCTCATCGAGATGATGGTCGCACTGGCGATCACCACGTTCGTGATCCTCGTGGTCAACCAGTTGTTCAACAGCGTGGCTTCCACCGTCGCGCGCGGGATCCAGGGCGGCGAAATGCTGCAGAAGTCCCGCACCATCGACGAACAGCTCGCGTTCGAGACCGAGCTGGAGATCGTCGGGGACGCTTCCAATGCGGGCAACTGGCGCAGCCGGATGGTCGGCCCCGGCGGGCGCAACGGGACGGGTTCGACCACCAGCCCCGGCGGGTTCCTCGCCATCGTCCAGCGTGTCGTCAACGCCCCCCTGACGCTGGAAGACCTCAACGCCGGGACCACCCGCCCGATCCGAAGCGATCAACTCGTCTTCATCTACGATCAACAATCTGATCTTGATTCCGGCGCCAAGCGCATGCCCGCCATGGCGCCTGCCAACGGCTGGAGTTTCACCGGCGACGACCGCGATTCCCAGAACGCCGAGTACGCCCGCATCTGGTACGGCCACGTGCTGAAGATCCGGCCCGGCGACGACCCGCTGCAGGATTTCAATAATTTAAGTGACTATCAGGACATCGAGCTGGGCAACCCCAACGGCACGGGCAACCCCAATATCCTCGCACAGGACTGGGTCCTCGGCCGACACGTCCTGTTCCTGACCGACAGCAG
>CAZJCN010000144.1:0-3253 GCA_964544195.1 uncultured Phycisphaeraceae bacterium
GGAACCGCCTTCTTGACCACATGGGGGTGGTCCATGAAGTTAAGCGTGTTGGCCACCATGGTGCTGACGGCGATGAAGTTCGCGACTTCGCGCACCTTCATCTCCCGGTCAAACCCGGTCAGCTCCGGCCAAAGATCCTTGGTGAACTCGGTGATTTCTTCTGATTTGGTGTCGTACCCGCCGTGCTCGCTGACGATCAGGGGCACGTGTTTGCCGTAAGTTTTGACAGTGTAATTCTCAACCATGTCGAAGACAGCGGTCAGAGGCAGGCCGCTGGTGATGCGCCCGCCGGTAAGCGTGCCGTCCTCCTTGGCGCGGATGTAGTCGTAGCAGTGGAAGGAGTAGAAATCCATTGAGCAATCGGTGCCGTCGATGAAATTCTTCAGCCCGCGCCACGTACGGTACCCGTGCATGTATAGGTAAGACACGCTCATACAGGGGCCGCCGACGAGGACGTCGGGTACGTGTTTATGGATCATGTCCTTCGTTCTGAGGTGCCACTTGAGAAAGTGCTCGTCCCCGAACATGGACCAGTGCGGCTCGTTCAACGGCTCGTAGTACGTAGGACGGGTAAAGTCGTTGAAGCCGAACTTCAGCACCGCGGCGGTCAGCTCCACAGCGGCGTCGATGTTCTGAGGCAGGTATTCAACCTTTTTCTCCCGAGCGGATTCGGGGGTGGTGTATTGCCCCATGAACTCGGGGAAAGCGTTGTGGTTTTCGTGGCAGGCGACATCCAGCTCACCAAAGTCCCGCAACATCCGGGGGCTTGGCTTCTTGACCGACTTGGCCAGGCGCGATCGCAGGTAGTCCAGGTCGGCATAGCCCGGACGGCTGGGGTCTTCACGAACGATTTTCTGCCAACTGACCGCGCCTTTGACCGGTCCAAGGTGTCGGCCGAAACTGATATCCAGCTCATGGACCAGGTAGTTGTACCGGTCGATGTCGCCGACCCGCTCGTCGAAGTCCGCCCCGTGGTCGGCCAGGTTGATATAGGCGTTACGGTCCATTTCGCCGACGCCGGCGATCTCACAACGGACCGTCGGATCGATGTGAATCTCCGCAGCGTGGGCAACACAGTCAAACCCAGCCAAGAGGGCAAAAAGCCCCGCACACCATGCGATACGAACGGGTGATCTCACGATCCACTCCTTATCCTGATTGTGCCTGGTCAAGCCGAACCCTCCCCGGAGCCCAAGGCGACCGGGGAATCACATCGCTTAAGTATATCATCACCCCGGTTCATTTCCACGCCAACTCCGACCCCCCGCCTCCCACCGGCTCGGCGGGAATGTCGGTGTGTGTAGTAAAACTTTTTTATCTTCTGTAAGTGTTTGTTCATACGATTCTTGGTGATCATCAACCGTTCAAACGGGCCGAAAACAGGCTGGCTGAACCACTTTGCGCTTGCTTATTCAATCGGATCGCCTATACTTGATTAAGTACATCATCACCTGCCGTTGTTTGGATTCTGACGGTGCAGGCTGGTCTCACCGTTCTTGGCAGGACGTCGTAAGGACACCACTGGACCCCTCGAAGGATTGCAAGGAGTCAACTCCAATGTCACTGTACCGCCCCCTCATCGGTCGTCGCAGCCAGCGCCCCTCGGCCCGTGGCTTCACCCTGATCGAACTGCTGGTCGTGATCTCCATCATTGCCCTGCTGGTGGGTATCCTCCTCCCGGCCTTGGGTGCCGCCAGGCACACGGCGATGGTGACCAAGGACCTTACGCAGATGAAGCAGATCTCCACCGCGTCGGCGGCCTACTCTGTGGACTACGACGAGCACTTCCCGGTGCAGCAGCATCCCGGGAATAATAATTTCGGCCTTTCGATTGATGAGGTTCTCTCCGCTTATCTGAACCCGTCCAACATGTCGATCGATGACTTCTGGTCCGATCAGTACATCATGACTGACGAAGCCGACATGTCGGTATGGCTCTCACCGCTGGATGTGGAACCGGACTTATTCACGAATGGTGCCTGGTCTCAAGGAAAGTTGCAGCGGCGAAGCTACGGTATCAACCGGGCAACTCGTTCCGATTCGATTAACTCGAATAATTGGAACGCACAGCACGAAACAGGAATATCACGAGACGTGCTTATGTCTTCCCCCGGAGTGATTAACGAAACTGGTAACGTTGGGTATTCGATGCGGGAAAGTGAAGTCAGGAACGCCTCCAGTACGATCGCCTATGCTCCGATCATGTACGACATCAACTACTGCGGGTGGCAGAACGGCGGCACCGTGGCCGCTTATGAAATCTTCGGCACCCGTTCTTTCAGCGGCGGGGGCTGGCAAACTGCCTTGCACCGCTGGTATGGGTACGACCGTAACGCTGTCCCCGGCAATGATCCGAAAGAAACCAAGGCAAATCTCGCGTTTGCTGATGGCCACGGGGAATCAGTCCGTGGAGGTGACACCATCAATCCGGATTACCCCACTTCACTGCGGGGCGATGGCCAGTCCTTGTGGAACGCCCGGAAATAATGACGCGTATCACCATGACGGGTCATGCTGACAAGTCGTATCGGTAGACACACTCGCCCTTGGAACCTGCCCGGCTGCCAAGGGCTTTTTAATCACACGGGGCCGTGTAAATGACTGGTGTCATAAAGGGGGTGTAAAATAGCCCCTTACGGCGGAGGTACTTGCTCTGCTGTACACGCACGATTCAACGGTTTATTTGAAAGCAGGAAGTCTATTTCCATGAGTAAGAGCGAAAACGGCAACCAATGGTACACGTATGTTTTGGCAGTAGTGCTGCTGGCCGCGGCGGTCTTTCTTATTTACCGCAACCTTACCTCCAGTGGGGGACCGAGCTCAAAATATTTTTACAATCTTGAGACAAAAGAGCTGATCACGTTGCCTGTCGATACACTCTCTCCCCACACTTTGGAAAATGGCCAAGTTGCGGTGGAGGCCTTGGTACAGGCTTGCGGATCATGCGATTCCGAGTCGGACCGTGAGATTGTGTACCTGATGAAATATTCTGACGCGGCCTACGAGCTGAAAAACCGCTATCCCGAACAGGTTCCGATTGAAGAAGCCGGTCCGCTGATGCGTCCGGATGCCCAGTTGATCTCCACGCCGGAGCTGGCCGCAAAAAACGTCTGGTATCCCTTGGCCAGCCCGAAGGGAAACCAAATTTCGCAAATAGCCATGGGAACCTGTGGTGATGGAACGCCGAAGAAAGTCTGCTTGCCTTGAGGCAGACCTGAGGCACTCTTTATGGACGGAGAGGTTGGCGTTCACG
>CAZJCN010000144.1:3353-7010 GCA_964544195.1 uncultured Phycisphaeraceae bacterium
TGACGCCGTTCCCGAGCGCCACGGACCTGATGACCTCCCCCACCGGATTGAACACCACGCCGTCCCGTGTGGCCACGGAACTGGATCAGTTCATCGCTCAGGGTCTGCCTGAAGACCCGAATCGTCCCGGATTTTTCGAACCGAACGCCCTGGTCAGCGAGATCAACAGCTACAACAACTGGATCAACGACACCGGGCCTTGGAGCCGTTGGCGACAGATCAGCCAGGCGTCGTCGCCGCCGATCCTGGTCGAATCCGGCCGTATGGCGGGGTTCTGGCCCGAGTTTCTGCGGACCGTCCCCGCGGGCGAGCCGAACGCAGGCTTCGTCCACTGGGGGATGATCATGAACAACGCGTCGTATGCCGACTTCCTCAAGACCTATCTGGCCAACATCAACCTGCCCTCGGCGGTGTCGCCCGATCGGTTTTTCATCGAGCTGGTCAACGAGCCGAACGCCCACTACGACAGCAACTTCAATAACCAGGACATGATCGACTTCCACATCGAAGTGATCAACGAGGTCAAGCAGTCGTTCCCGAACCAGAAGATGGGCGGCCCGAGCTTCTGCTGTGCGGACTTTGCGAGTAATGATTTCGACCGCTGGTTCAATGAACTCAAGCCGTTCATCGATCAGGCCGGCCCGGTGGTGGACTTCGTCTCGTTCCACCCCTACGACCGGTACACGGTGAAATCCAACGGCACGTGGCAGCGCGATTTCAGCAAGGGGGCCGGGCACATGGCCGCGATCATGGACATGATCGAAGGCTACAGCCTGCAGACCCTCGGCACCATCAAGCCCTTCGCCATTACCGAGTACGGGTCATGGAACCGGACCGAGATGGCCAACGGCAGCTACGGGTCCTACACCCGTGAGCAGCAGCAGTGGGACCTGACCCGGGACATCCGGGAGAAGCTGTTCGTGTTCATGGATCGTCCGGACCGCATCCTGACCTCGACCCCTTTCGTCTCGCCCAAGCACTGGCAAAACGGGACCCCGACGCCGGCCGAGGGTGACAACGTGTTCTGGGAACAGGACGCCTCGGGGGTCTGGCACGAAACCATCATCGCCGGCATGTCCCGGATGTACGCCAATGTGAAAGGCCGATACGTCGGCATTGACGTGGACAACCCGGACCTGCAGGCCCACGCGTTCCGCAGCGGCAATGAGGTCTACGTCATGCTCAATAACCTGCGGACCAGCACGCAGAACCTGAACCTTCAGGCTCTCGTCGGTTCGTTGGGGAGCGTGACCTCGGCGTCCCTGGACCGGATCCAGATGATCGGCGGAACCCCGGTGTTCACGGATGATCTGGACGTGACCGGAAGCTGGCAGAACCTGAGCCTGACCGCGGAAGAGGGCGCGGTGCTGACGCTGACCCTCTCGGGCCCGCAGCTGTACGACATCGCCTATGACGAAGTAACGTTTTACGCCAACACCTTCGCTGAGGGTTTGAACATCGTCACCGGCGACTCGACCGTGACCCCGCTGATTGTTGATCTGGAGGACGCGGTATCCGCCAGACTGCGGATCGGCTATCAGCGGTTCGGCGCCCCGGAAGCGTTCGACGTGATCATCAACGGGAACGTGCTGAGTGTCCCGGCCGGGGCATGGGCACAGGATGACAATGATTGGAACCTGGTCAGCCGGGAGATCGAGGTGCCGTTGAACATCCTCAACGACGGCGCCAACTTCTTCCAGGTCGATTTCGCCGGGGGCGGCGGTCGCCTCAGCGGCGCGGCGCTGGTGGTGACAAAAACCATCGGCGACTTCAACAATTCCGGCGTGTTCGACCCCAACGACGTCAGCCTCCTCGCAGCCAATCAAGGGGCCACCACACCCGGCAGCCGGTATGACCTGGTCGAAGATGGGGTGGTCGATTTCAATGACATCCAACACCTCATCGAAGTCCTGCGCGGCACGATCATCGAAGACCTCGACCTCGACGGCTTCATCGGGATCGCCGACCTGAACATCATCCTCAGCAATTGGAACCAGAACGTCGACCCGGGTAACACGGCTTTGGGGGACCCCTCCGGCGACGGCTTCGTCGGGATCGAAGACCTGAACATGATCCTGGGAAGCTGGAATCAGGGCACCCCGCCGAACGCCTCGGACGCGATTCCCGAGCCGGCAACCCTGATGCTGCTCGGCGGCGGATTCGGGCTGATGCTCCGCAGACGGCACTGACCCCACCCCCTCGCCTCTCCCGAGATGAGGTATGGAAAACCAATGAACCGGACGCTGTGACTCGCAGCGTCCGGTTTTTTAGTGTGACCAACCCACCTGATGAGACAATAAACCGTATGTTGTACCGACCCGGGGCAAGAGCTTAATCGACTGTGAGAACGGCCCCGACGTGGGGATGAGAGCATGTCACGCAGTGAGAAGACACACCCTTTGCTTAAGTATATTATCATGGTATCCTCGTAGCCGTTTGGTTTGATCAAGGTTTCCAAGGCGATCGTCGGATTCAAGCGCAGTCGCAATCACGTGGCGTTTCCGATCGGACTGATTGAACATCGCGATATCTTCGTCGACGTGAAAACAGGAAAACGCGCATGCAGACAATTGATTGGCTTATCGTAGCGGCGTTCGGTGTCGCCATCGTGATCATCTCGATCGGCACCAACCGGATGACCAAATCGGTGGCGGGGTTCCTGTCCTCCGAGCGATGCGCGGGGCGCTATCTGTTGACGATCGCCAACAGCATGGCGTTCTGCTCGGCCATCGGAACGGTCGGAGCATTTGAGGGCGCGTATCGCAACGGGATCACCAACGCGTGGTGGGGATTGCTGATGACACCCGTCGGTATGGTGATCGCGCTGTCGGGATGGGTAACCTATCGTTACCGCGAGACACGCTGCCTGACCATGGCGCAGTTTCTGGAAAAACGATACAGCACAAACTTCCGGATCTTCGCCGGGATCATCGCGTTCATCTCCGGCATGCTCAACTGCGCGGTCTTCCCGATGGTCACGGCCTACCTGATGATGTACTTCCTGGGCCTGCCGTCGCACTGGCCGTTGTTCGGGCTGGACATCCCGATGTACCACACGATCATGTTGATCCTCGTCGGCTCCGGGGTGACGCTCGCGATCGCCGGCGGGCAGATCACCATCATGGTGACCGACTTCCTGCAAGGCGTCATCGCGTCGGCGGCGGTGCTGTGCCTGATCGGGTTCGTGCTGTACAAGTACGGATGGACCACGATCATGGATACGCTGATGCAATCCGAGAACATCAGCGCCCTGACGGCAGCGGCCCACACGTCGCCCCAATGGTTTGTCGAGGCAACCGAGCCGATCCGACAGATCTACGCTTCACTGACCGCCTTGGACCCGAATATCTTTGAAACGTTGCGTGACAACCGCGAAATCCTGGACACCCTGGCGTCTAATCCCGACACAGCAGGTCAGCTTGAACAGGTTCGCCAGCTAGGCATCAGCCAGGCTGTGCTGGACACGATCCAGTCCGACGTGGAAAGCGTGAAGCTGATCGTCACGCAACAGTACCCCGATATGATCGAGAAGCTGAAGCGCCCTGAAGGCGTGTCCATGATGAATCCGTTCAAGCTGGGCACGATGCCGGACTTCGGGGTGCCCTACTTCATCATGATGGCGATTCTGTTTGCCGCAAAGACGGGCATCTGGCAGGG
>CAZJCN010000145.1:0-4327 GCA_964544195.1 uncultured Phycisphaeraceae bacterium
GCTTCGCGCCCGGTGCGGTGATGGAATGGCACCCGCCGACACTCAAGCCGGATCAGCCCCGAAGCTACGGGCCGACCTTCGCCTGCCTGCCCTTTGATCCGAACGTGTCCTACACCCGTCTGCTGCTCGGCGCCCACCTGGCCAACTGCCGGGCACGGGCAGGCAAATCCATCCGAAAACGTTTCGGCAGGCGCGGGGCGTAGGATGTGCGGCTGGCTGACCATCATCGGCGACCGTTACGCACAGGGCTTTGATCGGGCGCTGGATTCACTGACCTCCCGTGGTCCGGACGAACGCGGTGACTGGCACGAACAGGATGTCCATCTCGGACACCGCCGACTCTCCGTTATCGACCTCGCCGCCGGCCATCAGCCCATGCACTCGCCCGACGGCCGATACGTGCTGGTTTACAACGGTGAGGTCTACAATTTTCAATCCCTGCGGAAAGAACTGGAAACGCTCGGCCATCCTTTCACCACTCACAGCGACACCGAAGTGTTGCTGGCCGGTTATGTCGAATGGGGCCGAGAGGTGCTTCCCCGACTCGATGGCATGTTCGCCTTCGCGATCTGGGACCGCCGCGAGCGCACACTCTTTGCCGCGCGGGATCGGTTCGGGATCAAGCCATTGTTTTATTCGACCGAAGGCGGATTGGTCGCCGCATCCACCGTTCGGCCGTTCTTTGAGTTACGCGATTTCCCGAAACGGCTCGATTACGAAGCACTTCGTGAATACCTCGCGGTGCAGTCCATCCCCTCACCGATGTCAATTCTCCGGGACGCCCGGTCTTTGCCCCCCGCGTCCTGGCTGAGCTGGTCTAAGCAAACGAAACGGATCGAAACGGGCCGATACTGGAACATCCCGCAACCGGACGGCTCGACGACCGATTACAAAACATTGGTGGAGCGTGCCGATGCCGCCCTGACCGAGAGCGTCCGCCGGCAACTCGTCGCCGACGTTCCGTTAGGCGCTTTCCTGTCCGGCGGGATCGACAGCTCGCTGATGGTTCATTACATGTCGCAGGTATCCTCGCACCCGGTCAAGACGTTCACCGTGCGATTCGATCAGAAGGCCGAGTACGACGAAAGCCGATACGCGCGCGTCGTGGCGGAACGCTACGGCTGTGAACACCACGAACTCGATGCGCGTGAGATCGACGCCAACCGTTTGACCGACGCCCTGACCGACCTGGACCAGCCGCTGGCCGACCCGGCGTATCTTCCCCTGCGTGAACTGTGCGCCCTGACGCGTGAACATGTCACCGTGGCAATCGCCGGTGACGGAGGCGACGAGCTGTTTGGCGGATATCCCCGTTTCCTGAAAGGTGAAGAGGCGTACCGTGGTCGCCCCCTATGGAACCTGCTTCGCCGAATGGGTCTGCTTCCCCCGGCCCTGCGCCGCCGGGCGCTACAAGGCGTCGAGGGCTTGCTGTGGGATCGGGTGAAGTTCGGCCCGTTCCCCGGCACACGCAAAGACATGGCCGCCCTGCTGCAACCCGAAGCCATACAGGACTGCGATATCAACCGCACCATGCAACACTGGCTGGCGTTGGCGCAACGCTACCACGACCCGATCGACACCGATGCCCTGATGCGCGCCGATCTGTGGACCTACCTCAGTGAAAACTGTCTGGTCAAGAGCGACCGCGCCAGCATGGCCTTCAGCCTCGAAGCCCGTGTGCCCATGCTCGGCAACCCCGTTGTCGATCTAGTCCTTCCCCTGCACGCCAACCTGAAATTGACGAACGGCCTGAAGTCCGTCCTCACCGACTTGTGCCAACGCCATCTGCCACGCGACGTGTGGGATCGACCCAAGCACGGCTTCTCCGTGCCGTTAATGAACTACTTCAAAGGCAGCTGGAAACCACGCTGCGAAGACTGGGTCAACCGGTGTGACCAACTGGCGCCGTTTCTTAATCACCACGCCGTCCAACGAAGGTGGATCGCCTGCCTTCGGGGCCGGGGGGATGTGCGTTCCATGTACACCCTGATCGCACTGCTGGCCTGGCTGGACCGCTACCCGGTGCAGGCCTAGCCGCGTACTGGGTCAAACTGTTATCAAGACTAAACGCCGATCGGATGCCAGGTCGTCTTGATCTCGACCGTGTCGAGAATCTCGTAGGGCCCTTGAGCCTCGTCGGAAAGCCAGTCGGTGCGGTTTCGGATCACCGCCCGCTTCAGGTTTCCGGTCGCGTGGTTGCGCAACTGTTCGATCTGCTCTGCATCGTCGCCGCAATACACGACGGCGTTGACGTCCATGTGCGACGCGAAATGTTCGAGCAGCTCGCCGCGGTCGCCGGTCAACAGGTTGACCACCCCGCCCGGCAGGTCAGAGGTGTGCAACACCTCGGCCAACGTGATCGCGCTCAACGCCTTGTGCTGCGAAGCCAGCACGACACAGGCGTTGCCCGAAGCGATCACCGGCGCGATCACCGATACCAGCCCCGCCAACCCGCTTTCTTCCGGCGCCAGGATCGACACCACACCGACCGGCTCGGGGATGGAAAAGTTGAAATGGCTCGACGCCACCGGGTTCACCGAACTGAACACCTGCTGATACTTGTCACACCACCCGGCGTAATACACCATCCGGTCGATCGCACACGCCACCTCGGCCCTGGCCTGTTCCGGCTCCGCGCCCATGCGCACCAGTTCGGTCGCGAACTGCGCCGATCGACCTTCGAGCATCTCGGCCACCCGGTACAACACCTGGCCCCGGTTGTACGCCGTCGCCGCGGACCACTTCTCATGAGCCGACCGCGCCGCCACGACCGCCTCACGAAAATCCTTTCGCGACGCCTGACACAGGTTCGCCAGCACCTCCCCGCCCGGCGAGGTCAGCTTGTAATAACGCCCCGACTCCGTCCGGGGAAACTTCCCGCCGATGTAGAGCTTGTAGGTCTTGAGCACCCCCAAGCGTGGCGAAGCATCCAGTGCCGGGGAGGTCTTCTCGATGTCAGGCTGGGTCGGGTTCATGCGTCGGCTCGATAAACAAGGCTGATACAGGTCAGTGCGACATCAACACGTCAGTTCAGGTTCACGTACTCCTTCAACCCGTGCAGCCCGCCCTCTCGGCCCATGCCGGATTCCTTGTATCCCCCGAACGGCGAACTTGGATCGAACTTGTTGTACGTATTGGCCCATAACACCCCGGCCCGGATCCGGCTGGTCACCTTGAACGTCTTGGCTCCCTTGTCCGTCCACACCCCGCCGGACAACCCGTAGGGCGTGTTGTTCGCCTTGGCGACGGCTTCCTCAACCGTCCGGAACGTCTGCACCGCCAGCACCGGCCCGAAGATCTCGTCCTGCACGATCCGGTGTGACTGGCTGGCGTTGAGGAACAGCGTCGGTCGGCAGAAGTACCCGTCCTCCGGGACCGGACACGTCGGCTGCCACATGGTTGCGCCCTCTTCTTTGCCGACCTTCAGGTAGTACTCGATCTTCTCCAACTGCTGACGCGAGTTGATCGCACCGATGTCGGTGTTTTTGTCCAGCGGATCACCGACGATCAATGTCTGCATGCGGTCCTGCAGCTTGCGGATCACCATGTCGGCGATGGACTCCTGCACGAACAACCTCGACCCGGCACAGCAGACGTGGCCCTGGTTGAAAAAGATTCCGTTGATCACGCCCTCGACGGCCTGATCGATCGCCGCGTCTTCGAAGATCAGGTTGGCCGCCTTGCCGCCGAGTTCCATCGTGTATTTCTTCTTCGTGCCGGCGATCGCCTTCATGATCTGCTTGCCGACCTCGGTGGACCCGGTGAACGCGACCTTGTCGATATCCGGGTGGCTGACCACCGCTGCGCCGGTCGCACCCGCGCCGGTGACGATGTTGACCACGCCCGGCGGCAGCTCGGCGTCGCGGATCAGCTCGGCCAGCTTCAGCGCGGTCAACGGCGTCGTCTCGGCGGGCTTGAGCACTACCGTGTTCCCGCAGGCCAACGCCGGCGCCAGCTTCCACGCCGCCATCAACAGCGGAAAGTTCCACGGGATCACCTGCCCCGCCACCCCGATCGGCGTCGGGTTCTTGCCGGGGAACGCGTAATCCAGCTTGTCCGCCCAGCCGGCGTAGTAGAAAAAGTGTGCCGCCGCCAGCGGGATATCCACGTCACGCGATTCGCGGATCGGCTTGCCCCCGTCCATCGACTCGATCACCGCAAACTCGCGCGACCGTTCCTGAAGCATCCGGGCGATCCGGTACAGGTACTTGCCCCGGTCACGGGCCGGCATCTTCGACCACACCGTCTCATACGCCCGACGGGCCGACCGCACCGCCCGGTCCACGTCCGCCTCGCCCGCCTCGGCCACCTCCGCCAGCCGTTTGCG
>CAZJCN010000145.1:4427-6959 GCA_964544195.1 uncultured Phycisphaeraceae bacterium
CACACCACATATCAGTCGTTGGAGAAGTAATCCGCGGACTGGTACACGCCGGTCTGCTGCTTGACGATCTGCATCAGCACGTCATTGGCCAATCGGCTGGCGCCGAAGCGGAACAGGTCGGGCGTCATCCAGTCCGCGCCCAGCGTCTCGCGCAACATGACCAGATAATGCACCGCCAGCTTGGCTTTGCTGATACCGCCCGCCGGTTTCATGCCGACCCGTCGGCCGGTGGCGTAATAAAAGTCACGGATCGCTTCGAGCATCACCAGCGTCACCGGCAGCGTCGCCGCGGGCTGGATCGTCCCGGTCGAAGTCTTGATGAAGTCCGCCCCGGCATGCATCGCCAGATCACTGGCTCGCCGAACGTTGTCGTACGTCGAAAGCTCGCCGGTCTCAAGGATCACCTTCAGGTGCGCATGACCACAGGCTTCCTTGACTTGGGCGATCTCGTCAAACACGTAGGCGTAATCCCCTTTCAAGAATCGGCCGCGGGAGATCACCATGTCGATCTCGTCCGCACCGTCCTCCACCGCCCGGCGGGTGTCCTCCAGCTTCACCGACAACGGGTACTGACCCGTCGGGAAACCGGTCGCCACCGAAGCGATGTGGATCCCCGTCCCCTCCAGCTCCTGTTTCGCGATGTGCACCATCGTCGGATACACGCACACCGCCGCGACGTGCGGCAGCCCCGCCACCGCATCATGCAGGTGTCGGGCCTTGTAGCACAACTGCCGGACCTTGCCCGGCGTGTCCTGACCCGTCAGCGTCGTCAGGTCGATCATGCTCAACACCATCTTCAACGCGTCGAGCTTCGAGCCTTTCTTGATGCTGCGCTTGGTAAACCGGGCCGCACGCTCCTCCACACCGACCTGATCGATCGGGGGCGACTTGGACAAATCCGGCAAAGACATGGCGGTCACTTCGTGTCTCCGGGTCGGGGGTGCGCCCGTGTCACCACGAGCTGTCATAAGCCGGCGTGTGAACCCATCGCTCACAACCCGGCCAAGCAATGCATTTTACCCGATTCCTCTCACCCACCAAGCGTTTTCATGAAATCCCCGATTCCCTTGGCATAAACGTCCGCAAACTCGCACGCCATATCGTTGTGCCCGGCCCCTTCGATCAGCACCAGCCGGCCATGCGGAGCCGCTTCCGCGATCTGCTTCGCCGACGCCACCGGGCAAAGCTGGTCCTCCGAGCCGTGCAGCACCAGCAGCGGGCAATCCAACCGGCTGGCATAACCAGCCCGATCAAAATCACGAAAGCCTTCGGCGGTCAGTCGCAACCACCACCCCGCCAACGGGATGATCGGCCAACGCGGGTAACGCTTGTGACGGAACAAACTGTGCAGCGGTTCGTCCCAGAATCGGTAAGGTGACTCCGCGATCACCCCAACAATCGCTCGGCGTAGTTCACCCGTCGCCTCGGCCGCCGCCGCAATCGCCACCCCCGCCCCCATCGACGCACCCAGCAACACGATCCGCTCGGCATCCCCCGGCTCAAGCTGCGACAACACCGCCAACACGTCCCTCGGCTCACGCAACCCACCATACCCACGCGTCGCTTCCGATTCGCCTTGCCCCGGCAGGTCGAACACCACCACCTTCCGCGCGAACGGCCGAACCAACGGGACCCGGTGCAACGACCCGTACCGGCTGTCTCCGTAGCCGTGCAGGATCACCACCGTCGGCCCGTCTGTCGCACTACCCTTGATCACCCAGCCCGGCGAACGGCTGCCGTCCGACAACGAAAACGTTACCGCCTCCGCGTCAAGCTCCAGGTCCGCCGGTTCGGTCGGATCGCCCTGCGCCAGCGCCACCGCAAAGGTTTTTCGAGGCGGATGCCCCAGCGCATACACCAACGCCACCGCTCCGATCAGCCAGAGCAACACCACAGCGACTAACAACAACACAAGCAATCCCATAAGGACGGATCATAACAAAGCCATCCTTTCCTTTAGCAAACAAGACTGACCCTACAGAGTAAAAGATGCACGCATATGACATCGACAAGGGGAAATGTGCTGGACGGGGTAACATGATACGAGATGAATATGTCAATCCGTGCCTGAAAGGTGCATCACCATGAACAACCAGACACTCCTGAACGAAGCGATTAAGGAAGCGGAACGGGGACTTTCCGAGGGCGGGCTGCCGATCGGGTCGGTGTTGGCCGACGCCCAGGGCAACATCGTCGCCCGCGGACACAACCTGCGGGTGCAGACCGGTGACCCGACCGCGCACGCCGAGGTCGTCTGCATCCGAAACGCCGGCCGACGCCGCGACTGGCCCCGGCTCACTCTCGTCAGCACGCTCAGCCCCTGCATCATGTGCACCGGCACCAGCCTGCTCTACCGCATCCCGCGCGTCGTCATCGGCGAAAACCAAAACTTCATAGGGGCCGAAGACCTGTTCCGACAGCACGGCGTCGAACTGATCAACCTCAACGACCCCCGCTGTATCCAACTCATGGCCGATTTCATCCGCGATCACCCCGACCTGTGGAACGAAGACATCGGGATCGAATAAAAGC
>CAZJCN010000146.1:0-6927 GCA_964544195.1 uncultured Phycisphaeraceae bacterium
ACACACCCGTTACTTGTTCTGGGACGACTCGGCCGAGGCGACGGTGTATCACGATGGAACGCCGATCTACGGTCCGGACCCCGGCCACCATTACTGCCCCATCCCGGATGGGGCGAAGGAATTGTGGGTGGAGTCGATCTGCTGTCGGACGGGGGTCTGGGTGCCGGGGGAAAACACCACGATTCCACGACACGGCAGCGAGTTTCACGGGGCCTACCTCGCCACACGTCATGATGAAGCGTATCACGTCGCGATCGACCTGCGTGTGTTGACCGATACCTTGAAGCTCATCCACCTGCCGGATTACCCGGCGAGCAACGCGCCGACGGAACCCTTCGGCTACCGCCCGCCGATTGCCAAAGCCCCACCGATCTATCGATCCGTATTGCGCCGTCTCAATGAGGCTTTGGATGTCTATGAGCGGTCGGGAGTGTCGGCGTTACGTCAAGCCTTGCGCGCCATCTATCGTTCGCTGGAAATCCCCGATCGGTCGTTCACTTCCGTTCTGGTCGGGCACGCGCATATCGATCTTGTCTGGCTATGGACGAAAGACGTGGCACGGTTCAAGGCGGTGCACAGCTTCGCCAACGCGTTGTCCATGATGGAGCGGTACCCGGAGTTCCGTTTCACGTATTCCCAGCCGGCGAGCTATCAGGACGTGCAGGAATTGTCGCCCGTTTTGATGGAGCGGGTACGGCGTCGGGTGCGTGATGGCCGATGGGAAGCGACAGGCGCGATGTGGGTCGAGTCGGACACGCAGCTGCCCTGCGGTGAAGCGCTGGTGCGAGCGTTTGAACTGGGGTTGAAAGGATTTCTTGACATCAACGGCAAGCGGCGTGGGCCGGGCCCGGTCGTCTGGTTGCCGGACACGTTCGGGTATTCGACGAGCATCCCGCAGATCATGGCCGGGTTTGGTGTGCCGTACTTTTATACGACCAAGATCCACTGGGGCAGCGCGACGCCGTTCCCCTACACCAGCTTCCGTTGGCGCGGCAACGATGGCTCGGAGGTGCTGGCGCACATCATCCAGGATCATTACAACCAGCAGGCTTTGCCGGGTGAGCTGCAGAAGATCGCGATGTGTCATCAGCAGGCTGACGTTCATCCCGAGCAGCTCGTGCCGACGGGCTATGGCGACGGCGGCGGGGGGACCAATGAACTGATGATCGAGCGGGCCAAGCGGATTCAAAAACTGGGTGTGCTCGGTGAAGTCGCGGGTGTGCCGAACGTGAAGTGGGGGCGTATCGACGAGTTTTTCGATCGGCTCAACGAACGACGCGAACAGCTCCCGGTATGGCACGGCGAAATGTACCTGCAGTATCACCGTGGCGTGCAGACCACGCACAGCCACCTCAAAAGCGCCTACCGTGCCGCCGAGCGGGCGATGCGGGTCTGGGAAGCGGTGCGTTGCGCAAAAGGACAGGGGTCTGTCGACGCGTCGCTGTGGCAGCGCCTGGTGTTCTGTCAGTTCCACGACTGCCTGCCGGGCAGCTCCATCTGGGAAGCCTGCCGCGAGGCGGTGCGGGACCTGGAGGCGGTGCGAGAGACAGCCTTATCAGCGGTCGAGAAGGAACTGAATACGCCTAAGGGCAAGCCCTGCGTGTTCAACCCGCTGGCTGTCCCGAATTATGTTGTCACAGACAAGACGGTCAGCCGGGTGAAGCCGTTGGCCGGCCGGTTGAAATCCGATCTGCAGGAAGTTCCCGTTGAGCCTCCCAAGGCGACCCGAACGTCACTGGAAAACCGCCGGGTCAAAGTCCGTTTTGACTCGCTGGGGCAGGTCCGGTCCCTAGTGGTGGATGGGAAGCCTGTGGCGTTGGAGAAACCCGGTGCGCAGCTGTGGACGTTCCCGGACCACCCGGTCAGTTACGACGCGTGGGACGTGGATCGTCACACACTCAGCAACGGCCGACATGAGGTTGCCAAACCCAAGGTCCGCATCGAGGACCGCGGGACACTCCGCGCCGGCGTCAGCTTCACCCGGCCCATCGGACGGCAGAGCAAGGCGACCGTCACTTATCGTCTCGATCCGGTCCGCGCGGTGATTCTCGTTGAGCTGGATATCGACTGGCACGACGAGCAGACGCTGTTGAAGATGGCTTTCCCCACGGCCTACCGGGGACGTGTTGCCCGGTACGGCGCCCCTTATGCCAGCACGACGCGCCCGCAGCTCCCCGGGCCGATCGAGACCGACGCGATGTTCGAAGTCCCGGCCAGTCGGTGGGCGGCCGTATCGGATGATCATGAAAGCGACGGGCTGGCTATTGTGACGGAAGCGAAGTACGGGTATGGCTGCATCAACGGGCTGTTGCATGTCAGCTTGTTGCGTAGCGCACGGGTCACGGAACCGGTGTCCGGAGCGCCCCGCCGACCGATGCCGGACGGCAGTGAGATCCCGGTCTACTCGGACCTGGGTCGGCATCGAATCCGGTTGGCGGTGGGGCGGTATGCGTCCGACCTGTCGTGTGAAGACCAGCCCGCGGTGTTGGCGGACACTTTATTCAACCCGCCGATTGAATACACCGGCCGACCGATAAGTGCGGGGCTGGAACAGGTGGAGTCCGGTCCGGGGCTGGTTCCTGCATGGGCCAAGCCGTTGGGACGAGGTCACTGGGTGCTGCGGTTGCACGAGACACTGGGCCGTGAAACCACCTGCCGGTTACGGGTCACGGATGCGGAGATTCAGAAGCTGGACCTGAAAGACGAAGTCGTGGCCCGCGTGTCCGGTCGGGGGGTACGGGTGAAGCCATACCAGATCGTCAGCATCGGCATGCGGCGAGTATGACGGCGGAAGAAGGTATGTCGGAGTCAGTTCATCACGCTGTCGACGGCTGAACTCTGTGAGTTTCTGGTGGCCGGATCGAGGATGAGGTTGTACGTGCCGTCGAAACGTTCCGCGATGGACTTGAGCAGTTGATGCGGGTCGCGGTTGAAAAACTGAACGACGTGGATCTGTTCGACTTTCCCGTCGATCAGTTCAGCGAGTTGATCGACCGTCTGTTTGATCGTGTCCTCGGAAGCCAGCCGACTGGTCAGGTTGTCGGACAGGAGGACGATTTCATTCGGTTGGTAGGTCAGGGCGTGCCGGACCGCTTCGAACAGGTCACCGCGTCCCCAGGCGTTGATGTGTCCGGCTGACGGGTCGATCCAGTCACGCACGCGCTGCTTGTTTGCGCGGTCGGCCCAACGCATGCCGACGGGTGGGACTTCGAGTACGCCTTCTGCGCCGAAGAAGATGACGGTGAACGCCCGATCGTCCGGCAGCCGGGTGATTTCCTGGCTTAATTCACGCAGGACGATGGGGAAGCTGTCTACCAGTGAGCCGGAGGCATCCACGAGAAAGGCGACTTTTCTGGCGCCGGCATACGCGGCCTGCTCGGCCACGCGATCCTTGGCGCTGTGCTGTGATTCCACCAATTCCGTCAGCATGGCCAGCTCGTGTGTTTCCTGACCTTGAGAGGCCGATGAGCCCGTGGCCGTCGCAGGTGCCTCCGCATTCACGTCGGCTGGTGTGGCATCTTCAACCGGTGTGTCATTCCGGCTCGTGGATGCCTCGTTCGTGGATGGTTCAAGGATGGGGGCGGTGTCAGTGGCGACCGGCTTTTCGGGGGCACTATCGACGGAGGGTGTCGGTGTGTCGGGTTTCGGGGTATCCGGTTGAGGTGCGTCGGACTCGGCCGGCGTGGTCAGTTCGTTTACAGGTTCGGTCGGGGCGGACAGGCCGGGGGCGACATCCTCAAACGGGTCGGGGAAGACCACCGGTGGCGGAGGGGGAGCAGCCTGCTCCGGTGTCGGTTTGGGGACCGAGATCGGGTCGGTATCAATGGTGTCGGCCATCTCGGGCGCAGCCGGTTCCACCGGTGTCGGTTTGCTGTGGGTGACTCGGTTGTGATCCGGTTGTGTGGGTTCGATCGTGTCAGGATTAGTCGGATTATGACCCGAGGAGGGGGGGATGGATCGGGAATCGGCTGCGATCGGCTGGGGTTGTTCGGGGGTGGGGGTGAGGGCCGGCTGGACGGTCTGCTCGGGCTCGGTATCACCCGTCGGCCGATCGGCCTGCACGTTAAGCCCGTACCAGATCGCCACCGCGAGCAGCCCGAGAACAAAAACCACGGCGGTGATTTTCTTGATCCGTGACCGCCGATAGTTGGTCACCACCTGTTCCTGTTCCTCGGCGGAGAGCAACAGGTCCTTTTCGGTTTCGCTCAGTTCACCGGTCGATACCGCCAGCGGGTCCGCCTGGTCTTCCTCAGACTCTTGTTCACCTTCACCGGGTAAGGCGGTGTCAGGCTCGGTTTCGTCGATGTCGGTTGGGGACGGGGCGGGCTGTGGTTCGGTCGACAGGACATCTTCGGATGCGTCTTCGATGTGTTCAGCCACATCTTCAGGTGACAGGCTGTCGTCCGACGAAATATCAGCGGAAGCGGGTTCCTCTGTAAGACCCGGCTCGGCGGGGGCAGTCTCATTCGTCGTGTCGTCGGTGAGCAACGCCTCAATGTCAGGTTCAGCAACATCAACATCTGCCGGTTCGGCTGCGTCGTGCTGGTCCGTGGCTTCGGCGGTTTCGGGTTCCGACGGCTTTTCCGATTCTGATTCCGGTTTGGCTTCCGCGAGGATGTCGATATCCACCAACGACTCGGATTCACCTGCTGGTGCTGGCGGTTGATCCTCAACCTCCGGCGGAGCCTCCTCGATCTGCTCCGCTTGCGGTTCGGAATCGGTAGAGGTCTGGTCCGGTTCGGTTTCATCCTCGATGGACGGCGCTTCGTCGGCCTGTGGCTGATCGGCTGAGTCGGCCAACAGAGCGTCGAGGTCCAGCACATCCTCACCCGCATCAGACGACGATGCTTGTACTTGTGTCGGCTCGGGTTGGTCGGCTACTGCTTGTGAAGCCTGTTCGTCTGTCTGCTCGGATTCTGTAGAGACAGGCTCTTCCTGCTTGGATTTGGTTTCCTCTTCCCCGAAACCCAACAGAGCGTCGATGTCGATGTCATCAGCAGACGCGGCTTCGGATTGTTCGGATTCAGCAGAGGATTCTTCGAGTACCTGATCAAGGTCGATCACCTCTTCGGGCTGATCTTTAATCTCTTGTTCAGGTTCGGTTTCCGTTGGAGACGATTCGACCTGGGAAGATTCTGTTTCAGGTTGGGTTTCAAGCGGAAGTGAGGCTTGCGGTTCAGCGGAAGAAGGTTCGGGTTCGCTTTTTTCGGGTTCGGATTCACCGAGCAGGGCGTCGAGGTCGATCAGTTCATCTTCTGCCGATTCGGATGCTGCTTTTGATGAAGAAGGTTCGGCTGCCTCAGACGCTTCGGGAGTCTTCTTGTCGGCGACGTGTTCGGATGCTTCGGCCGGTGGCTGTTGGGGTTCTGAATCGGAATGCTCATCGAGGATGGCGGATTCGTCCAGTTCCTCGTCTTCGAGCAGGTCGGCGGAGAGGCTTTCGGAAAGGTCCACGCCCATCTCGGCCAGGTCTTCGCTGCCGATCGCCGGTTCGGGGGTGACGGGCTTGGGTTGCGGGGTCGGTGCGGGCAGGTCGGTGATCTCAGCAACGCGGAACTGGTGCCGACCCAGAACGATCCGGTCGCCCTGCTCCAGCTCGGTGATCTGCTTGATCTTCTGGCCGTTGACCCACGTGCCGTTGGTCGAGCCGAGGTCGCGGATCAGCCAGGTATTGTTCTGAAGGATGATCTCAGCGTGCTTGCGGGAGGTCTGGGCGTCGGTGAGCCGGATAGCGTCGGACTGACGCCCGAGCAACACCGGCTGTTCACCGGTCAGCGTGTACTTTCGGCCCTTCTCCTGGCCGTTTAGTGCGATCAGTGTCAGCAAAGGGTAACGTCCCTCAACACCCGAAGATACCGTCAAGCAAGTCCACCCTCAGACGGGCAGGGTTATCCTAACCGATTCAGAATTGCAAGACCAAACACCCCGAATCGGCGTCGCGTCCATGCCGGATCATTATAGGTGTTGTCGTTGGTGGTCAGTCCTCACGGGCGGCTCGTCGGCTAAGCCAGACCTTGATGCCGATAAAGATCACTGCCGCGAGCAAAATGACAGCGATGGCCCCCTTTTCGCCATTGGCGACCCAAACTCGGACCTGTTCGAGGTGTTCGGCGAAATAATAGGACAGGCTGAGGATCAACGGCACGCTGAGCAGCGCGGCCCCGCCGTCGTAAGCCAGAAACTTCCAGTAGGGGAGTTTGAAATTACCGGCCGTGAAGATCGCCGGTGCCCGCAGGCCGGGCAGGAACCTGGCTGCGAACATGAACTTCCCGCCGTGCCGGTGCAGCAGGGCTTCTGTCTTGGCGAGACGTTTCTCGGTCATGTACCGCCGCATCAACGGCAGCTTCGGGATGTGGTGCCCGTAACGTCTGCCAAGCCAGAACACCATCAGGTCGGCACCAACGATCGCGATAAAGGTCAGCGGAAAAAATAGCCAAGGGTCGGCGTAGCCGTGGTATGCCAGGTAGCCCGCCAGGATCAGCGGGATGTCTTCCGGGATCGGCAGCCCGAAGCCGCTGAGCAGGATCATCCCCAGCACCAGCACATAGGGCATGTATGGCGTGTGCGTCCCGAGCTGTGTCAGGAAATCCATCACGCGGAGTCGTCCTTTTTATCGAGATGCTGCCGGACCCACCGGAGGGCTTGATCGCGACACGTGACCTCACCTTGCAGTTGGGCATCGTAAACCGCTTCAAGCAGGTCTCCCAACGTGCGCCCGGGCGGGACGCCCATGTTCAGCAGGTCGTCCCCGGATATCAACCGATCGGGGGCCACGCCTTGTGAGAACAGGTCGGCGGCATCTGTATCGATGGCCTGCACGAGGTCCGCCGGCCCAAGTGCCTGAATCAACGGCCACGTGATGACCCAATCCTGTTCGGCAAGCAGACGTTTGCGCTTGGCGGTACTCATGGTCGTCCATTCCCTGAC
>CAZJCN010000147.1:0-3641 GCA_964544195.1 uncultured Phycisphaeraceae bacterium
GCTGCCCGTATTGCGTCACGGAAGCCCTGCTGGACGTGTTCCTGATCCAGGGTGGCCGGGGGCTGAAGGCGGCGGAGCTGCACGAGGACGACCACCCGATCGCCGGGCAGTTGATGGGTTCTCACCCCGACGAGATCGCACAAGGCGCCAAGGTTCTGCTCAAGCTCGGATACGACGTGATCGACGTCAACCTTGCCTGCCCGGTCAAGAAGATCAAGAAGAAAAGCCGGGGCGGCCACCTGCTGTCGGTCCCCGACGAAGCCATTGCCATCCTCGACGCGGTGAAACAGGCGGTCGGTGACGCCGCCCCCTGCACGGTCAAGCTTCGGCGCGGCAGCGATGACTCCCCCAAGGCTTTGGACGACTTCCACCGCATCTTTCAGGCTGCGATTGAGCTTGGCTATGCCGGCGCGGTGGTGCACGGGCGAACGGTTCAACAGAAATACATAGGCCCGTCCAACTGGGACTTTCTCCGATCCCTGACCCGTGAGTACGGCTCGGTGGAGGGCTTTACCATCGGCGGCTCCGGCGACATCTGGCAGGCGCGCGACATCTTCCGCATGATCGAACAGACCGGCGTGCGGTGGGTCAGCGTCGCGCGAGGCTGCATCGGGAACCCGTGGGTGTTCAGACAGGCCCGGGCGCTGCTGGCCGGGGACGAACAGGCCGCCGATACACCCCCGACGATCTTTGAGCAACGAGATGTCCTGATGGCTCATTTCGAGCTGTCGGTAGCGACGCACGGCGAACAACTCGCTTCCCGCCTGATGCGGAAGTTCGGCATCCGGTTTAGCCGACACCATCCGCAGGGGGATGAAGTTCGAAAGGCGTTCATCGAAGTGATGGGATTACCGCAGTGGCGGGCTGTGCTGGATCGGTACTACGCGGAAGATGGTCCCGGCGTCATCGGTGCTGACGCGCTGCCCGAGGAAGCCACGCCGGCGGGGTGTGAAACGACGGCTGCCTGTTAATCATCGGGTATATCAGGTGTGTTGTGATCGGGAACGATTATCAATCTTTTAAACTGAAGGAAACAAGGATGTTCCAAGCCGGGTGGCGGGTCTGGTTATTGTCGGTGTTGGTCGCTTTTCTCGGCGCTTGTCACGGGCCGGGAGAACCGGGGGTGGTCAGCGGTCCGAATGATCGGGTGGCGTATCGCGCGAGGATCGTCGGCCGATCCGTACAAGGCAGGCCGTTGATGGTCCGGGTCTATGGCAACGGCCCGGACGTGGTGATGCTGATGGCGGGCATCCACGGGACCGAGGCTGCCGGTGTCCCGATACTGGAACGGCTCGGTAAAGAACTGATGTCCAACCCGGAACTGGTTGGCGGCCGAACCGTCGTGCTGCTGCCGATCGTGAACCCCGATGGTGTGGCGGCGAATAAACGACACAACGCCAATGGCGTCGATCTGAACCGCAACTTCCCCGCGGGCAACTTTGACGGGAAGCGTCGTCACGGCCCGGAGCCGTTGTCCGAGCCGGAGTCCCGGATGGTGCTTGAGCAGATCGAACGGTACAAGCCCAACCGGATCGTCAGTTTTCACCAGCCTTTGGCCTGTGTGGATTACGACGGCGAAGGGGCGAAGGCGATTGCCGACGCGATGGGGCAATACACCGACCTGCCGGTGAAACGGTTGGGCGGACGTCCGGGATCATTGGGGTCGTACTTCGGCCTGGATCGCGGCATCCCCTGCATTACCTTCGAACTGCCCAAACACGCCAAGGCGATGACGGATTCGGAACTCTGGGATGCCTATGGCCAAGCAACATTGGCGGCGATCGTGTATCCCGATTCACTGCCCGCCAAGTAAACCTCAGCTTTCCGATTCATCGAGGTTCCTGCGCATTTGGCCTCGTCGTCTCGGGCGTTCCCGATCGGCTTCATGATTCGCATCGGCCTGTTCAGTGTAAAACAGGTCGTGGAGATCGCGTTCAAGGTGTGTCGATGTTTCGATGGCTTGTGAGCCTAGTCGGGCGTGTCGGCCGGTTGAACCGGATTCCTTGGCAGTCGATGCCGCATAAAGGAAGCCCACGCTGGATACCAGCAGGAACACGATGATGCACATGCCCACCAGACACCGTCTAGCTCGTGTCGGTTTTCTTGATCGGGCTCTGACCACATCAGCGCTGACGCTGCAGAGCCAGCCGACATGCAGCAATAGGTGGACCAGCCCAAGCACAACCAACCCGACCGCGATCCAGAAATGCACATCCCCCCATTCGTGCCGAGTCATCCCCCAAACCTCAGCGGATCCGCTTCGGGCGGGCAGCACATACTTCAACAGCAGCCCGGTCAACACCAGGCCGACCGCGCCAAGGAATAAAACCAGATCAATCAGCAGATATACCGTGGATCGTTTCATGGTCGGCTCCCCGGGGATGCCGCCCACATGCCCCTGTTACTGGGTTCAACGTCGTTGATTTCGGTTTATTGCACACCGAACCTCAAGTTCCCATATATCGTAAAATAAGCCCACGATGGCCCGCATGGCCCGGTAAACACACTCCGATATTGAACACGAGCATTATACCTTGCGACTGGCACTGATCGGCGACATTCATCTGTTTCAGACCGAGGTCCATCCCTCCCGGTTGGTTGGCAAACGGCTGCTGGGGCATACGAACCTGATGCTGAATCGACGGTTCCGGTTCAACCACCGGGTACTCGGGCCGTTGATCGAGCGAGCCGGTTCGCTGGGGGTGGACATGGCGCTGCTCTCCGGCGACGTGACAACGACATCGCTCGAAGACGAGTTTCATGACGTGGCGACTTATCTCAGGCCGTTGGCGGCCAAGGTTCCCACCATTGTGGTGCCGGGCAACCATGACAAATACACCTTCCGGTCGGTCCGCAAGAAACGGATGGACACACATATGGGGGATCTGCTGCCCGAGTCGTTCCCGCATGTGCGACATCTGTCTGGCCCGTGGCGGCTGCTCTGCCTGGATTCGGCACAGCCGCAATTGTTCTGGTCTCGTGGGGCGCTGGGGTATGAGCAGATGCAGGCGGTGATCGAGTTCATGGATTCGTTGACCGAACACGATGCCGTGGTGGTATTGTGTCATTATCCTGCCAAGTTGCCGGCGGGAATCCCTCACTCGTGGGGCCACGCGCTGGCGGAAGCCGGGCCGTTGCACCGGCTGCTGACCGAGACGCCGGCAAGGATTGTCTATGTCCACGGCCATGTCCATAAGCCTTGGTTCTGGGATCCGGCCAACGGTGGAAAAGTCGGCAACGGCGACAGCTCCGGGCTGCTCTACATCAACACCGGTTCCCCGTGTCTGACCAGCCATCGTTACCCCTTCGGGCAGGGATTCTGGGAATTGCACTTGCCGGAGGATGCCCGAGGGAAGCTGGGACTCATCCATCACATCCCTATGTCCGCCGACGGGACCCGGCCCAATGCCCGTCAACGCCGACTTGCGTCTCAACAGACTGGTAATTTGACTCTGACTTGGCAGACGAACCGTGTCTTATGAAACTTGTACGGCTTATAACCGGCTGATGTTATGCAGATGGTTCTAAGTCGCTTCGGTGGGTTGCATCCCGAGGTCTTTTCAAGCCGATGTCCTAAGGACGCGGGCGTATAATCCGCCTGAGATGTGTTGACTTATCGGAGCCAGGCATGTGTGGAATCG
>CAZJCN010000147.1:3741-6864 GCA_964544195.1 uncultured Phycisphaeraceae bacterium
CGTATAATCCGCCTGAGATGTGTTGACTTATCGGAGCCAGGCATGTGTGGAATCGTCGCGTATGTTGGGAACAAGCCCGCGGTACCGTTGTTGATCGAGGGCTTGAAACGGCTCGAGTACCGGGGCTACGATTCCGCCGGTCTGGCGGTGATCGCGGAGGGGAAGGTCCAAGTCCGTAAGAGCCTTGGGCGTGTCAGCGTGCTGGAAGAGGAAGTGGAGCAGGCGCGTCCCGAGTTGAACGCCAGCATCGGCATCGCTCACACACGTTGGGCCACCCACGGCGAACCCAGTGTTCCAAACGCCCACCCACATACCGGAACCACGCGACAAGGCCACACCGTCGCGGTCGTTCATAACGGGATCATCGAAAACTACGCCGCTCTACGAAAGTATCTCGAAGGGCGTGGGCACCAGTTCACCAGCCAGACCGATACCGAAGTCCTCGCCAAACTGATTGCGGAGCTATACGAAACCGACCTCGAATCCGCGGTACAGACCGCGTTGCGTGAGGTGACCGGGGCTTATGCGATCGCGGTGCTGTGTGACACCGAACCTCACACATTGATCTGTGCCCGGAAGGGATCACCGTTGATCATCGGGTTGGCGGATCGCAGTTACGTGGTGGCGTCGGACGCTTCCGCCATCGTCAGCCACACCACGCAGGTCGTGACGATGGATGATTACCAGGTTGCGCGTTTGTGTGCCGGGCCGAAGGACAAGTACACGCCGGAGGGCGGCCCATGGGCGGTCGAGTTCCGGACCACCACGCTCGACAACCACCCGGTGACGCAGGAAGTGACCGAGCTGGAACTGGACCTGCAGCAGATCGAACTGGGCGGGTATCCGCACTTCATGCTCAAGGAGATCATGGAGCAGCCCGAGAGCCTGCGAAACTGTCTGCGTGGCCGGATCGATCGTCGGGACGGCCGGGTCGTGCTCGGCGGGCTGGCGAACGTGACCCGTGAGCTGGTCCGTGCCAAACGTTTCCTGTTTACGGGACAGGGAACCGCCTATCACGCCGGGCTGATCGGCGAGTATCTGATGGAGGACCTGGCCAAGGTTCCGGCCCGATGCGAGTACGCCAGCGAGTTCCGTTATCGTAACCCGATCATCGAAGACGGGACCGTGTTGGTGGCGGTCAGTCAGTCCGGCGAGACCGCCGACACCTTAGCCGCCTTGTATGAAGCCAAGGACCGCGGCGCGATGGCGCTGGGCGTGGTCAACGCGGTCGGGTCGAGCATCGCACGGGCGACCGATGCCGGGGTGTACCTGCACGTCGGGCCGGAGATCGGCGTGGCGTCGACCAAGGCGTTCGTCGGGCAGGTCGCGGTACTCACGCTTCTTTCGCTTTATGTTGGCAAACGGCGTTTCCTGTCCAACGATACCGTGGCTGAGTATCTCAAGCAGCTCGAACAGGTACCCGACTATATCGCTCGGGTGTTGGAACAGTCCGACCATATCCGTTCGTGTGTGGAGCGTGTGGTGGATCGTGACAACTGGCTGTTCCTCGGACGCGGCTATAACTACCCAGTGGCGATCGAAGGGGCGCTGAAGCTTAAGGAGATCTCCTACATACATGCCGAGGGGATGCCGGCCGCGGAGATGAAGCACGGGCCGATCGCCCTGATCGACGATGGGATGCCGGTCGTCTTTCTTGCGACGCAGGGCACGCAGTACGAGAAGGTCGTATCCAATATCGAAGAGGTCCGGTCACGAGGCGGACGGGTGCTGGCGGTGGCGACGGAAGGGGACGAACAGATCCACCGTTACGCCGACGCGGTGTTCACGATCCCGCCGATGCCCGATGCGTTGCAGCCGTTAGTCAGTGTGGTTCCCTTACAGCTTTTGTCTTATCACGCGGCTGTTTTGCGCGGACACGACGTGGACAAGCCGAGGAACCTCGCCAAGAGTGTGACGGTCGAGTGATGTAGCGGGGGCTGATCGACCCTGCGCAGCCGGCTATGTCCTGCTACAATGCGGGTATCACCATCAAGCACGGAGAGCTTGCGATGACCCGTATCCTGCAAACGATCGTTCTGTTGGCGATCCTGGCGCTGCTCGCGGCCGGGTGTCAGCCTTACATCAACATCCCGGCTCAGCGCGGGGACACGGCCAGCCATAACCCCAACGGCAAGACCGCGCGGGAAGTCATGGCCGTGGCGATCCGGGCCGCGATCGACGACGCCGGGATTACCGAACCGGTCCAGATCAGCCTGCCCGACCGTGCGGAACCGATCACCTACGCCGCGATCGCGCGTGCGGTCGGGGACCCGGTGGTGCTGCCCGATTCCGAAGCAAGTGCTACCGGGGCGGTGGTTGGCGTCAAGGCGGTCCGGGTCAGGGGCGTGGAAGGCGAAGTGGATATCATTCGTCCCGCGGGTGGGGGGCACGAGGAACTGGTGACTGTGCACCTGAAGTGGGACCCGGTCGTCGGCTGGGGGGCTGAACGTGTTCAGGCCTGGCGTGGCGTGATCGAATAATCGAATCGTCCATAGTCCCAAACGAACCTTTGCAAGGAGGCCATGATGCTGTCCCGACGAACCCGCTGGCTCGTGGTGTTCCTGAGTGTGTTGGTGATGCCGATGCTTGGACAATCGCTCCGGGCGCAGGAAGTGGATCCGACTGTGGACGATACGTCGTCCGCAGTAGAGCAGCCCGAATCACAGGATGCCGCTTCCGTAGATAACGCCACGGAAACTCAAGATGACGATCAAAGCCAGTCGCTCCCGCCGGATGAAGCACAGGCTGAAGAGGCCATGCAGGATCTGCTGGGTTCCCGCGAGGCCCCACCGGTGATCGACCCGACGCATTCACCATCAGGGGGGTCGAGTGTGGCGACGATGCCGACCATCGCGCCGGCTGCGAGCGTGGAAATCGATCCGGCCGTGTTGGGGGTGGCGCCGGGGGAGGAGCCGCCGCCGTTGGTTCGTGAAGGCGAGTTCATTGTCAACCGTCGTGGTCGACTGATCCGATCCCCGGAGACCGGCCACCGCTTATTCGTGTTTGAATCTGATTCGGGCGACAACCCGGAGCTGCCGATGGTGCTTTTACCTTGCCGACTGCTCGAGACGATGGAGGACACGGTGGACCGTCGCGGGGAAACGACCGTGTTCATCCTCTCCG
>CAZJCN010000148.1:0-3605 GCA_964544195.1 uncultured Phycisphaeraceae bacterium
CCCCAGGTCACGCCCACGGCGAGCATCCCGGCTGCCTTCGCCGTGGCCATGTCTTCACCCGAATCACCGACGAACGCCATCTGCTCCGGTGTCAGTTTCATCGCATGGCAGATCGCGAGTGCCGCGGTCGTATCGGGTTTCAACGGCACATCCACTCGTTGGCCGAACACCGGATCGAAATGCCATCGGTCCAGCAGCCCATTCACCATCTCGACCGTCGCAGGATGCGGCTTATTGCTCAGCACAGCCAGGCGATACCCACGTTCCGTGAGCGTATCCAGCACACTGGAGACCCCCTCATAGGGTCGGGTCTGGTCGAACTTGTGCTCGGCGTAATAAGCAAGGAACTGCTGTAACAGGCGGTCGAGTTCGCCCTGTTCCACATGGATATGGCGGGCTTGCAGCGCGCGTTGAATCAGCACACGGGCCCCGTTCCCGATCATCCGTCGGCAGGCAGTCGTGTCGATCGGGTTAACCCGGACCCTCTGCAGCACGTGATTCACCGCCGCGGTCAGGTCGGCCAGCGTGTCCAGCAGGGTGCCGTCGAGGTCGAATATCACCGCTTGATACTGCATCGGGCCGAGAGTGTAGCCGATCAGACAAAGACGGGGATTGCGTGCTTCCAGCCGAAGCCTTATTCTCTCAAGGTTGGGCCATTTGAGATCAACCGATGCGAACGAAGAAAAACCCACACCCTGAACTCGACCCCGCCACGCGCGAGGCGGTGGGTCTGGCGATGGGTCGGCTGCCGTCCGGGATCTTCGTGCTCACCGCCGCGCAGGAAGACAAGCGGATGGGCATCATCGTCAGTTTCGTTCAGCAGGCCTGCCTGAATCCGCCGATGGTCACCGTCGCCATCCGTAAGGGTCGGGCGATCATGCCCCTGATCAGCGAGTCCCGGCGGTTCGGTTTGTGTCAGCTTGCTGAGGACGACAAAATTATGCTCCGCAAGTTTGCCCGGTTCAACGACGCAGCGGTGAACGAGGACCCGTTTCTGGGCTTTGAGCTGATCCGCGGCGTGCTCCCCAACCTGCCCATCCTCGCCAACACCCTGGCCTATCTCGAGTGTGAGCTGGTGACGCACATGGATATCGAAGGCGATCACGACTTGTTCGTCGGGGCGGTCCGTGGCGGGTCACTGCTTCAGGCCTCGTCGCAGCCTCGTATTCGTCTGCGTGACACCGGGCAGACCTACTGAGTCCAACTCCGCCTGTTGCCCGGGTTCTTGAGCTAAGATGACGTCCATGGCTCAGCCCGAAGGACCACCCAACGAGCATTCATCCGAATCCTCGGCCGGAGCGCCGGAGCCGCCGGTTCGGCGATACAAAATCGAGATCGCTTACGACGGCTCGGGGTTCCACGGCTGGCAGAAACAGGAACCGCCGGATGCGCCCGCGCTGCGCACCGTGCAGGGGGTCGTCGAGCAGGTCTTGAACCGCGTGTTCAAGCAGCCCATCGTCCTCGTCGGCGCCAGCCGAACCGATGCCGGCGTGCATGCCCGCGGGCAGGTTGCTCACTTCGACGCCGCGTCACGCATCCCTTTGGAGCGGATGGCGCTGGCGATCAACAGTCGGCTACCGGACGACATCGAGGTGCGCAAAGTGGAAGTTGTCCCGCCTAACTTCGACGCGATCCGCTGGGCGGTGACCAAGCAATACACCTACACCATCCACAACAGCCCGCACCGGCCGCTCGGCCTGCGACACATGGTATATCACTGCTGGTATCCGCTGGACGTCGATCGGATGAACGACGCAGCACACAGGCTGCTTGGTGAGCACGACTTTGAAGGATTCAGTGCCGCCGGCCACGGACGTGAATGCACGGTCCGCACGATCCATCGCTGCGATGTCACCCGCGACGGCGAACGCGTCATCATCACTGTCGAGGGCAACGGTTTTTTGTGGAACATGGTCCGTATCATCGCCGGCACACTGGTCGAGGTCGGCCGAGGATTGTTTGCACCGTCGCGCATCGACGAGATCCTCGCTTCCACCGATCGACAGCAAGCCGGCCCGACCCTGCCGCCCAACGGCCTGTGCCTCGAATGGATCAAGCACCGGGAACCACCGTCGCACCACGCACACGAACATAACCACACCGATTCAGAATCCAACCCGCATCCCGACCCCGGACCGTAGGACATTAGCCCTATGCGTATCCTCCACGTGATCACGCGTCTGATACAAGGCGGCGCTCAGCAGAACACCGTGCTGAGTTGTGCGGCGCAGGTCCGGGCTGGGCACGATGTCCACCTTGCGTTCGGGCCGATCTACGGCCCGGAGGGTTCGCTGCTCGACGAAGCCCAGGCCACTGGCGCAACACTTCATGAAGTCGCCTCCATGCGACGCGCGATCCATCCCTGGCACGATGCTCGGTGTTATCTTGCCTTGCGCAGGTTGATCCGTGACATCAGGCCCGACATCGTACACACGCATTCCAGCAAGGCGGGCATCCTCGGCCGGGTGGCGGCATGGCACGAGAAAGTCCCCGTTGTGATCCACACCGTGCACGGCCTGCCGTTCCACGATCGTCAGCCACGCTGGCTGCATCAGGCATATGTCACGTTGGAAAAGTACGCCGCCAGGCGTTGCCATCATCTGGTCGCCATCACGCCCGCCATGGTGCAGGCGTTCCGGCAAAAACGGATCGCGCCCCCGGATCGGTTCTCCGTCATCCCCAGCGGGGTCGACCTGTCACGCTTGGAAATCGCGCCCGATGCCCGGCTCCACGCACGCGAAAAGCTCGGCCTCCCACCGGATGCGCCCGTCGTCGCCATCCTCGCCCGGCTGGACCCCCTCAAGGGCCACGATGACCTGCTCGACATCCTTCCTACGCTGCTCCAACGCTTCCCGACCATGCAGGTGCTTTTCATCGGGGACGGTTGGCACCGCCCGCATCTTGAACGCCGACTGGCTCGGTCCGGTTTTTCCGAGCATGTCCAGCTCCTCGGTTTTGTTCCTCATGATCAGGTCAGGGCCGTCCTCCCGGCAGCGGATGTCAAGGTGCTGCCGTCATACCAGGAGGGTCAGAGCCGAACGCTTGTCGAGGCCCTGTTGTGCGGCTGTGGTATCGTGGCCTACGAGGTGGGAGGCATCCCGTCGATCTGTATCGAAGGGCGAACGGGTAAGCTCGTACCGGTCGGCGATCGCTCCGCCTTGGCGGACGCCATCACCTGGATGCTTGAGCATCCTGACGAACGACAGGCCATGGTCGAACAAGGCCGAATGCTTGTCCGCGAAAAGTTCAGCGCCGAATACATGACAAGGGAATTGGAATCGCTGTATCAGCGTTTAGTAAAAAACCGACCGGATGACTCGGGGGTTTCCACCTGAGCTGTCCTTATAAGATTAAGGTGAGATCATGGCCAACATCCTCGTGGTAGGTCCGCATCCCGACGATCAGGAACTGGGCATGGGCGGAACGATCATCCGCCTGGCAAAACAGGGACACAACGTCCTGTTGCTCGACGTGACCAACGGCGAACCGACGCCGCACGGCTCACCCGAGGAACGCGAAAAGGAATGGACCGAAGCGGCCCGGATCATGGGCGTCAAACGCCGATTACTCGGCCTGAAAAACCGCGAGGTCGAACACACCCTCGC
>CAZJCN010000148.1:3705-6771 GCA_964544195.1 uncultured Phycisphaeraceae bacterium
ATACTGATACAGCTCCGTGTTTTCCGACCGGAACTCCACGACCATGCTGTGTGACTGCCGGGTCAGCACGAACTGCCTCGACCGCAGGTTGTCACGCAGGGCGGGGATGGACCTGGGCATTTTCTCTCCACGTTGATGGATGAACTTCAACGCCTCACCCAGAAACTCCATCCGAGACGCCGCGATGTTGATCGGGTCGGGCTGTTGTCGCAACGCGAACCGTGCCCATGCGCGACCGAGTGGTGTCAGGTCCTCGGTCCCGAACGCGGCCCGCATGGCCTTTCGGCTCTCCCGGCCGGTGCTGACGTTCTTGAGGTACTGCACGAACGCCGGCTGATATTTCTCGTTTTCGCCGTGGATCAGGTAGTACACCACCGACCACGACTGAGCGTACAACAGCGACGCTTTCGCCGGATCGCTTCGTAGTGTGTGCGACCACTGCTCAGAGGAGATCCCGACCAGCTCATCGAAGTCGATCGCCCGGCCCTGTTCCAGTGCCTGACGGACACGGGTGATGCGGTGTTCACTGGCCAGGCCGGTGATCATCTTCCCTCGCACCACGATCGCGTCCTCAAAGTATTGTGCCAGCCCTTCGTTGATCCAGATCGGCAGGTTCCGTCCCAGATAATTGAACGCGAACTGGTGGAAACCCTCGTGCTGGAGCACCGCCAGTGTCTGGCCCCGGCTTCGGCTTTGCGTCCATGTTGCCAGACCCTGTGCCCTGGGCGTGTAAAAAAACATCCCGCCCGTGTTGCTCGAGTCGATGCCCTGCGACCGCATGAACGCGTGATAATCCGCCTCAGTCCGCAGCAGGTACAACGGCATCTCGGATCGGCCCCGGTCACGGAAATCACGGAACCGTTTTTCGTATTGCGCAAACACCGCGTCCATGTGCAGGCCGAACACCCGCGCCTCGTTTCGCGACAGATTGGTATGGATCAGGTATGACCGGCTGCGAAACTCGTTGAGTGTCGGAACCTGCGCCCGTGTCAAGACAGGCAAGGCCAGCAGGCATAAGAACACCACCCATTGAACCCACCCGGTCCGTGGTCGGTGTGCCTGAATACAAGGCGGGTTCAACGCCATCCCAAGTGCCAAAACATGTGATTCATCGGATCGAAATCGGCCGTCACTTCCCGGCATAGTCAATGATACGGCTGATTTCGCTGCGCAGTTCGTGACGATGGACCACGCGGTCTACAAAGCCTTTCTCCTGAAGGAACTCGGCCCGCTGGAATCCCTCCGGCAGCTCCTGACGCACGGTGTTGGCGATCACGCGGGGCCCGGCAAACCCGATCAAGGCTTCACGCTCGGCCAGGATCACGTCACCAAGCATCGCGAAGCTGGCCGTCACACCGCCGGTGGTCGGGTCGGTCAGTACGCTGATGAACAGCCCGCCCGCGTCGTCCAGCCGGGCCAGTGCCGCCGAGGTCTTGCTCATCTGCATCAGTGACAGCGACGATTCCTGCATCCGCGCGCCGCCCGAGGCGCTGACGATCACCACCGGCAGCCCGGTTTCAATCCCCAGCTCGATCGTCCGGGTGATCTTCTCGCCGACCACACAGCCCATCGACGCCATCATGAACCGGCTGTCCATCACCGCCAACGCGACGCCTCGGCCTTTGATGAACGCCCGCCCGCACTGGACCGCGTCCTTCTGGCCGGTCTTGGCCTGCTCATTGGCCAGCCGTTCCTTGTACGGGATCCGGTCCTTGAAGCCGAGGATGTCCTTCGGCTCCAGGTCCGCCCACATCGGTTCGAAGCTGCCGGGGTCGCACAGCTGTTCGATCCGCTCGATCGCGTTGATGCGGTAGTGGTAGTCACAGTCCGGGCATACGTGCAGGTTCTGCGCCACCTGCTTGGCGTAGAGCATCGCCTCGCAGTTCGGGCAGCGCTTCCACAGGCCCTCCGGCACACCGCCGCGCCCGTTGCCTTCCTGACGCTGGGCCAGCCAGCTATTGGTCTGGTTCGCCGCAGCCGATGCCGGCTGGGCGGGGGTCGTCGTTGCTTTCACAGGATCGTCCGCCAAAATGGGTTCCTTAGGGTCCTGATGTCAACAACCCCGCGTGAGCGGGGTGTGAGAATTATATCGGCAAATCATTCAAGGATACACCAGCCATGCGGATCGTCCGGTTTGAGTCGAATGATAATAAATTGCATTATGGCATTGATTTAGGAAATGAGTCCGCGGAGGTTATCCACAACGACCCGCTCCGCGAACCGCCCCGGACCACCGGCGAAACCCGCCCGATCCGCCGTCGGCTGGCGCCGATCGAGCCGGCCAACATCTTTTGCATCGGCAAGAACTACCGCGAACACGCCGCCGAGATGGACTCCGACGCGCCCCCTCGGCCGATCGTCTTTATGAAGCCGTCCACCGCCTTGAACCACCCCGATCAGCCGATCCGTCTGCCCGCCTGCTCGCCGCAGCCCGAAGTCGATTACGAAGGTGAACTGGCGGTCGTCATCGGCAAGGCCGGCCGAGACATCCCGCAGGACAGGGCGCTCGACCACGTGCTCGGTTACACCATCGCCAATGACGTCTCCGCACGCTGGTGGCAGAAGCAGGGCGGCGGCGGGCAATGGGTCCGTGGCAAGAGCTTCGACACCTTCTGTCCCCTCGGGCCGGTGCTCGTGACCGCGGATGAAGTCCCCGACCCGCAGGACCTGACACTGACCACCACACTCAATGATCAAGTCATGCAGCAGGGTTCGACACGAGACATGATCTTTCCCGTCGCTGAACTGATCGCTTTCCTTAGTCAGGACACCACGCTCTTGCCCGGCACCGTGATCCTGACCGGCACGCCCGCCGGCGTCGGTGCCGGGCGAAAGCCGCCCGTCTTCCTCAAGCCCGGCGACACCGTCAGCATCACCCTCGAACCGATCGGCACCCTGACCAACACCGTCGTGTCGGCTTAAAAACCGATCCCTTGATTCGGCGGATCGGTGAGACGGAGTATTGTCTTCTGCAGGAACCCTCATGCCCGAACCGCGCGAACAGTTCATCAGTGAGCCGATCACGCCGGTTCCCGGCACCTTCGACCCTCAGGGCATCGCACAGGG
>CAZJCN010000149.1:0-4211 GCA_964544195.1 uncultured Phycisphaeraceae bacterium
GTCGGGTTGCGTTCCAGCATCAGGGTGACCGGGCCGTCGTTGATCAGGCTGACTTGCATATCCGCGCCAAACCGACCCGTGGCCACCTCTTTTACCCCCAGGGCTGAGATACGGTCTGCAAAGTATTGGCATAAAGGCTCCGCGACCTCCGGCCGGGCGGCACGAACGAAACTCGGGCGACGCCCTTTGCGGGCGTCTCCGTACAAGGTGAACTGCGATATGACCAATGCCCCGCCGTTGACCTCCAACAACGACCGGTCAAACTGACCCGCCTCGTTGGGGAACAGGCGAAGGTTCACCACCTTCTCAGCCAACCAATCCGCTTCCCGTTCTGAATCTGCTTCCCCGATACCGACCAGTAAAACGTAGCCTTTACCGATCTGCCCGATGCATTTCCCGGCGACCGTGACCGAACCTGAACTGACACGCTGAAGCAATACCCGCATAAACCAAGCATAGCTGATCTTCCGGCAGGCCGCATCCGTTGAAGAGTCGGCTGGGAGGAAGGTGTTGGCTGGTGGATCGTATGGCAGAGCAGGAAGACTAGCCGCACTGCGCTTTGTGGCGCAGCATGTGGTCAGCGAGCACGATCGCAACCATGGCTTCAGCCATCGGGATAAAGCGCGGCAGCAGGCAAGGGTCGTGGCGGCCTTTGGTGGAGATGGTGGTGGGCTCGCCTTCGGTGGTGACGGTCTGCTGGTCTTGGGGCAGGCTGCTGGTAGGCTTGACCGCACACCGCAGAACAATAGGCAGGCCGGAGCTGATCCCGCCGAGCATCCCGCCGTGACGATTGCTGGCGGTCGAGATGTTGGGGGGGGATTCGGCTTCTTGTCGCGGGATGAAAGCGTCATTGTTCTCCGTGCCGCGCAGCGTCGCACAGCCGAACCCGATGCCGTACTCCACCCCAAGCACCGCGGGCAGGCTGAACATGGCTTTGCCCAGGTCGGCTTTAAGTTTATCGAAGACCGGCTCGCCCCATCCCGGGGGAACGTTTGTTGCCACAATCTGCGCCACGCCACCGATCGAGTCGCGTTCACTTCTGACCTTCTCAATCAGGTCGATCATTTTCTGTGCCGCATCCGGGTCGGGACACCGCACGATGTTGGCTTCGACTTCTTCAAGTGTGACAAGTTCAGGATGGGGGATGTTTGCGCAGATATCACCGATCTGAGTGACATACCCGACGACGCGGATGCCGTGTTTCTGTGCGAGCAATTTTTTGGCTACTGCGCCGGCAGCGACACGCACAGTGGTTTCCCTGGCGCTGGACCGTCCGCCACCTCGGTAATCGCGGAATCCATACTTGGCGTCGAACGTGTAATCCGCATGACCGGGGCGGTATTTATGTTGGATGTCGCCGTAATCGCGTGACCGTTGATCCTGATTCGGGATCAGGATCGCGATGCTGGTGCCGGTTGTTTTGCCTTCAAAGACCCCTGACAGGATCTGCGGGTGGTCGGGCTCGTTGCGTTGGGTGGTGATTTTGGATTGGCCGGGTCGGCGCCGGGCCAGATCGGGCAGCAGGTCCTGCTCGCTCAGTTCCAGCCCAGGGGGGACACCGTCGATGATGCAGACGTTGGCCGGGCCGTGGCTTTCGCCGGCGGTGGTGATGCGAAACAATTGTCCGAAGCTGTTGCCTGGCATGCCCAGATTGTACGGGATCAGGGTTTAACGTTCATGGGAGGCGTGCGTGCTCCGTGTCCTTGTCAACGAAGGAAATCCATGTCTTGGAATATTGGGAGCAGGGAATCAACACATTCCCAGTCCAACGGGGCACCCGTCACTGCTTTTGAGCCATCTGAATATGATTGGCTGCCAAGCGAGTCTTGAGGACGAGCAGGGCGGTTTCCAGTTGCGCATCAATGCCCAGATCCAGCAGCAGGTCCGGCGTGGGTGGGGTGACCTCGACAACCAGCCGGTCCGTCCCATCCGGTTTCTTGCCTTCTACCTGTGGTTCGGCGCCGGGGACACGGAATCTTTCGTCGGCCCAAGGCCGATCGACTTCCGCCTTGATCGGGCCATCGTCGTCACGGATGATGTCGACTTCCTGACGCAGCTGCAGGGCATCGGCGATCTGTCGCGTAGTCATGTCCACTTCCAGATCAGGGTCAATGCCCCAAGTCTTGGCGTTTTCCTTACGGTGGATGATGCGTTTGCTCGGGAGCATGTAATACTGTGTCGTCAGTTTCAGGTAGGCGGCTCCGTTGCTGGTCAGCGGGAACAGGTCCTGCACGGAACCTTTACCGAAGCTGCGCGTGCCGATGACGATGGCCCGGTGGTAATCCTGCAAGGCCCCGGAGACGATCTCACTGGCGCTGGCTGATCCCTGATTGATCAGGACGACCATATCGAAATTGGGGTAGGTTCCCAGACGATGGGCCTTGGTGGCGGGTGTGATGTGGCCTTCGCCGTCCACGGTCGACACCAACGGGCCTTCCAGGATGAACCGGTCGCAGACGTCGATAGCTGAGCTGAGCAGTCCGCCGGGATTGAAACGAAGGTCGAGGATCAGGCCGTTGATCGGTCCGTCTTCCTGCATCTGGGCGATAGCGGCATCCAGATCGTCCGCGGTTTGCGGGATGAACTGTGACAGGCGGATGTAGCCGATGCGGTTGTCCGGGTCGATCCAGTAGTCCCAACCGCCTTCGGGTTTGTGTGTCCATCCGCGGATGGACTCGATTTCGATCTGATCGCGGGTGATGACGTATTCGAGCAGTTCCGGTTCGCCGGGGCGTTCGATACTGATCACGACCCGGGTGCCACGCGGCCCGGTAATTTCCTGGACCGCCTTGTTCAAGCCCCAAGTATCGGTGCTTTTGCCGTCCACCTTGGCGATGATGTCCCCGGCCTTGAGGCCGGCACGCATGGCGGGGGTGTTCTCGAGCGGACTGACGACGATCAGTCGGCCGTCGCGTTTGGAGATCTGCACGCCGATCCCCGAGAAATTGCCTTGGGTGCTTCGGCTGAAGCTTTCTCGTTCTTCGGGCCAGATCACCGAGGAAAACTCATCAAGTGCACTGGTCAGGCCTTCCGTCAGCTCGTAAATCACGACCTCCTCAGGCAGCCCCAAAGTCTGTTCGTTGGTCTTGAGGATTCGATCGATGATCGTGCTGGCTTCGATGATGTTGACTTCTTTTCCCGGTTCCTTGAGCGAGGCGCTGAGTCGGGCCAGGTATTCTCGAAACGGTCGAACCCGCGAAGCATCTGCGAAGGCGGGGAAAGATTCCTCCAAGCCGTTGGTGTCCAGCATGACAATCAAAGCATCGACCGCGCCTTGCATCAGAGGCGTCAGGCTTTGACGTGAGACATGCTTTCGGCTGGCGTACCGGATCGTCTGCCGTAGCATCGATTCCCGAACACCCCGGAGACGGGAGTGCCAGTCTTCGACCTCGACCTCGGCTTCGTCGTCCTGTGATGTCGTGTCATCACCCCGCGCGATAGCCCGCTGCTCGTACATCCGCTTCAGCAGCTTGGGGGCATACAACTGGAGCACGCGGATATGCCGGGACGCCTGATCGACGTCGTCCTGATAGATGTTGCTGGTTTCGTACAGCAGGTCCAAGGCTCGATACAGCGCCAGCGCTTCCAACCAATCGTCGCTTTGTTTGGCGTTTTCCGCAGTGGCGAGTGTCCTTTGAACGAGCGAGACGATCCGTTCATCGTGCAATAAGGCGTCCGGATCGTCAGCCAGGCCGTGTGCTTTGACCGCGGCGATCAGTGCTTTTTCCAGGTTGTCGTCCCGGGCGTGCTCCTCCAGCTCGGCCATGGCTTGTTCGTAAGCCTCTCGCCTTTGCTGGGTGCGCAGAGCATGGTTTCGCTGGTAGCGTTCAAGGTCACCGATCAGACTGGCGAGGGGCGGACTGTCTGTGTCGATGTCGCTGGATTTGAGAGTGGTCAACAGTTCGTCGAATCGTCCGTGTTCTGCCAGTGAGTCGAGCTTGGCGGCGGCGAGCGGCTCCGCGGCTTCAACTGTGGCGGGCGGAGAAGCCAGACACAGAACAGCCAGCACCTGTGCCGCGAACAACAGTACGACCAGTCTCAACGTGACGATTCGTTTCATAAGCGATCGTATCCCATATCCATGCGCCGGCGGGCACGGACACGGGCCACGCCGCCCGAGGTGCCCCCGGCCCGCCCGATTATTGTAGGACGTCCGACGGCAGGAAATTATTCCGGCCATGACGGTCAGGCGGATTCCTTCTTCGGAACCC
>CAZJCN010000149.1:4311-6745 GCA_964544195.1 uncultured Phycisphaeraceae bacterium
ATCATGCCGAACTCAAGCACGTCTTCGGTCGTGACCTGAGACAGCAACGAGGCCTTGTCCTGCAGATCATTTTCGTCGTTCTGTTCGCTGGCAAAACCGATCGCCTTGCGACCGAGCCGCTTGCGGATCGTTTCTTCCAACCCGACGAATGTGCCGGCACAGATAAACAGGATGTTCGAGGTGTCGATCTGAATGTACTGTTGTTCGGGGTGTTTTCGGCCGCCTTGGGGGGGGACGTTGGCAACGGTGCCCTCGAGCATCTTCAGCAATGCCTGCTGCACGCCTTCACCCGACACGTCCCGGGTGATCGAGACGTTCTGGCTGGTCTTGCCGATCTTATCAATCTCGTCGATGTAGATAATGCCCCGCTGAGCCGCTTCAAGGTCGTAATCAGCGGCCTGCAGTAACTTCAGCAGCAGGTTTTCGACGTCTTCGCCGACGTAACCCGCTTCGGTCAGTGTGGTGGCATCGCCGATGGCAAACGGGACATTCAGTGTCCGTGCCAGTGTTCTGGCCAAGAGGGTTTTCCCTGAGCCGGTCGGCCCGATCAGCAGGACGTTGGACTTGTCGATTTCGACCGGGGTTTCCTTGTCACCGGCGGTCAGTCGCTTGTAATGATTGTGTACGGCCACGCTGAGGGACCGTTTGGCCATGTCTTGGCCGATGACGTATTGATCCAGAAACTCTTTGAGCTGGCGGGGCGTGGGGATCGAGCCGATGCTTGGCCGACCGGACTGAACCCGGCGACGCTCCTGCTTGAAGATGTTCTGGCACAGATCGGTGCAGTTGGCGCAGATATAGACATCGTTCGGCCCTTCGACCATGGGTCCGACTTCGCGGGAGCTCTTGCCGCAGAACGAGCAGGTGGTGACCCGTCGACCCCGGAACCCGCCGTCACCCTTGCCGGTCGTGCTGTCGTCGCCATCACCGGGGCCGCGCCCGCCTCGTCCACCGTTCTTGTTGTTCGCCATCTTGCAGGGTCTCTATAAAAACCTGTTTTGGAGTATCGTTTCGACGGATACCTGTACGGGCGCTGATTCAATACGATACGCTCCGTCAGGGAAAGGATCGTCCAGATGCCAGTGCATCGTTAGTGCGATTTTCCACAGGGCTTGCGCCCCAAGGGGGTCGCAGGGAAACGGCCGTGCATCCAAGTCATATCATAGCCTATCCGCAGGGGGAATTCCGCGTCCGAAGAGGGTTATCGTTCAGGTTTTTTCGGGGTCTAATCGGCTGTGGATGGCCCGGATTCGCTTTCCGGCGGAGCCGGAATATCAGGCGTGTCCAATAACTCCGGGCCCAAATCGACCTCCTGATCGTCGCCATGCAGCACGTTAGCTCCAGCGGACAGGATCGCCTGCTTCGCCGCTAGGTATTCCTCGTCGCTGAGTTTGCCCTCACGGTGAAGCCGTCTCAGCTCCGATAAGTCCAAAACCGCTTCTTCGGCGGAGCTTTCGATGGGGTCCAGCAGGGCTTTGCGAACAGCCAGCCCGACCATGACCACGATCGCCGCCGCGATAACAAGGAGAACGAGGTAAAACCAGATCTCACCTTGGGCACGGGCTGTCCGAGAGGACTGGGCCAGTGTCCAGCCACTAAGGGAGGTCATCCATTGTCCCGTCATCTGCACGATCAAGACCGATGTTCCTCTATTCGTATCGTGACTACATCATAGCGGCAGAAAAAAACCCGGGCATAGGCCCGGGTGGGGGATCGTTAAATCCGTGCAGGTTTATTTGGTTTCTTCTTTGGCTTTCTTGGTGGTCTTTTTCTTTTTCGGTTTGTCTTCAGATTCGGAATCGGCTTGCACTTCAGTGATCGTAGCTTTTTCGAGGATCTGGTCCATCACCTTCTGTTCACGGATCTGGAGATAGAGCTGTTCGATCTGGCCTTGCTTGTACATCTCCTGTCGGAGTTTTTCGGGCCGTCGACCTTGCTGGTAGGCCATCGCTGCGATCCGGCCGTTGATCTCGTTTTCACTAACCTCGACGTTCAGATCCTTCGCGGCCTGGTCAAGAATAAAGAACAGCTTGAGCTGGCGGATCGCCGATTCTTCGGAGCTTTCACGCAGTTCGGCGATCTGCTGGGCGATTTCCTCTTCCGGCACGCCCCGGTAAGCCAGTTCCAGCTGCTTTCGCTGCAGAACCCGGGCGGTCTGCCGGCCGGTCACGCCCTTGGGCAGCTCCAGTTCAACATTTTCCAGCAGATATTCGGCGACCTGATTGTGCATATCCGCCCGCTGGTTCTGTTCGTGGCGTTGCTCGATCATCTGGCGGATACGGTTCTTCAATTCATCCACCGATTCCACGCCCAGCAGGCCGGGCAGGTCCTCGACCGGGGCAGGTTCAACACGTTCGATCTTCTTGATCGCCAGCTTGATCGTGATCGGCTGGCCCTTGATCTTCTCGTTTTCATGGCCTTCGGGGCCGGTGAG